>DATCYI010000100.1:0-15838 GCA_036570385.1 Acidimicrobiales bacterium
GATGCAGGCTGAAGACGTCCCCGCCAAGGCCGAGGCCGCGGGTGCCCGCCTGAGCACCGCCCTCCTCGCCCTCGACGGCGTCGCAGCGGTGCGCGGCGCCGGCCTCCTGCTCGGAGTCGAGCTCGTCGACGCCGATGCCAAGGCCGTCGTCGCCCGGCTGCTCGAGCTGGGATGCGTGGCGAACGCCGTCACGCCCACTGCTGTGCGCCTGGCCCCATCGCTGCTCATCACCGACGACGAGATCGACCACGCCGTCGAGCTCATCGGGAAGGCGCTCCAGCCGTGACCGTCCGCCACATCCTCGAGATCGACGATCTCACCGCTGAGGAGCTCCAGCGGGTGCTGGTCCTCGCCGCCGACCCCGAGCGCCCCCACCTCCTGGCGGGCCGCTCGGTCGGCCTCTACTTCGAGAAGCCGTCGCTGCGCACCCGCCACTCTTGCGAGGTGGCGGTGGTCGAGCTGGGCGGCCATCCGCTCACCTTCCGCGCCGAAGAGGTCGGCAGCGCGGAGCGCGAGCCCCTCGACGACATCGGCCGCGTCCTCTCCGGCTACCACGCCGTGCTCGGGGGTCGGGTGTACGACCACGCCACGCTCGAGGGCTTCGCCGCCGGATCCAGCATCCCGGTCGTCAACCTGCTCTCCGACCTCGGCCACCCCTGCCAGGCGGTCGCCGACCTCCTGACCATGCAGCAGAGGTGGGGGGAGCTGTCCGGCCGCACCGTCTGCTGGATCGGCGACTACAACAACGTGGCCCGCAGCCTCAGCCTCGCGGCGGCGATGACCGGCATGGCCATGCGCATCGCCTCCCCTCCCGGCTACGGGCCGACGGACGTCGACGTCGAGCGCCTGATCGCCGCTGGTGCGCCCGAGGCGCCCTACGTCACCAACCGACCCCCCGAAGCCGCCAAGGGCGCTGACGCCGTCCACACGGACGTGTGGGCGTCGATGGGCCACGAGGCCGAGGCGGAGGCGCGCCGCCAGGCCTTCGAGGGCTTCAGCGTCGATGACGAGGTGATGACGGCTGCCGCGCCCGATGCGGTGTTCATGCACTGCCTGCCCGCCCACCGCGGCGAGGAGGTCACCGCAGCTGTTGTCGACGGCGACCAGAGCGTCGTGTTCACGCAGGCCCACAACCGCCTCCACGCCTTCCGGGGGATCCTGCGGTTCCTGCTGGAGGACCCGTCCAACGGAGGCCCGTCCTGATGGCGCTGGCGAAGCCGCAGCGACAGCACCGGATCGTCGGCCTCCTGGCTGAGCAGGCCGTCACGAGCCAGGCCCACCTGGTGGAGCTGCTGGCTGCCGAGGGCGTCACCGCCACGCAGGCCACTGTGTCCCGCGACCTCGAGGACCTCGGGGCCATCAAGGTGCGCGTCGCCGGCGGCGACACCGTCTACGCGATCCCTGAGCTGCCCGCCGAGCAGCGCGCCCCCGAAGACCACCTCCGCCGGGTGTTCGGCGACTGGGTGGTCGAGGTGAACCACTCCGCCAACCTGGTGGTCCTGCGGACGCCGCCGGGATCAGCCCACGTCGTAGGCTCCGCTCTCGACCGATCGGGCCTGCCCGACGTGCTCGGAACCGTCGCCGGCGACGACACCCTCATAGTCGTCGTGGCCGAGGAGGCGGGCGGCGCCGAGGTGGCCCGCCGCCTGGCCGATCTCGCAGGCTTGTCGTAGCACCGCACCCCGCTCGCTCCAGTTCCCCCCAAGCAAAGGACTCGAAGACAATGGCCAAGCGCGTCGTACTCGCCTACAGCGGAGGGCTCGACACCTCCGTCGCCGTGCGCTGGATGATCGACAACCTCGGCGTCGAGGTCATCGCCCTGGCGGTCGACGTCGGCCAAGCCGCCGAGGACTACGACATCGTGAAGGAGCGCGCCCGTGCCGCCGGGGCCGTCGACGCGATAGTCGTCGACGCCAAGGAGGAGTACGCGGCCGAGTACTGCATGCCGGCGCTGGCCGCGAACGCGCTCTACGAGAACCGCTACCCGCTGGTGTCAGCGCTGTCGCGGCCCGTGATCGTGAAGCACCTCGTCGAGGCCGCGAAGTTCCACGGCGCCGACGCCGTCGCCCACGGCTGCACCGGCAAGGGCAACGATCAGGTCCGCTTCGAGGTGTCGACCCGTGCCCTCAACCCCGAGCTCGAGGTCATCGCCCCGGTGCGGAGCTGGGGGATGACCCGTGAGGACAGCATCCTCTACGCCTACGACCACGACATCCCGATCGTCGCGACGAAGGAGAAGGTGTACTCCATCGACGACAACATCTGGGGCCGGGCCATCGAGTGCGGCGAGATGGAGGACCCGTGGAACCGGCCGCCGCCCGGCGTCTGGCTGCTCACCAAGCCCACCGCCACCGAGGCGATCGACGTCGAGATCAGCTTCGAGGCCGGCGTGCCCGTCCGCGTCGACGGCGAGGACCTCACCCCGCTCGGCGTCGTCCAGAAGCTCAACGACCTCGTCGGGTCCTTCGGCTGGGGTCGCATCGACATCGTCGAGAACCGCCGCGTCGGCATCAAGAGCCGGGAGACCTACGAGTGCCCGGCCAGCCTGGCGCTGATCATGGCCCACCGCGACCTCGAGGGCATCTGCCTCGAGCGCGACCTCCAGCGCGAGAAGGCCCGCCTCGAGCCGCGCTACGCCGAGCTCGTCTACGACGGCCTCTGGTTCAGCCCCCTCAAGCAGGCGCTCGACGCCTTCATGGTGGAGAGCCAGCGCTACGTCACCGGCGACGTCCGGCTCCACCTCTCGCCCGGCTCCTGCGAGGTCACAGGACGGCGCAGTCCCCACAGCCTCTACGACTACGGCCTGGCCACCTACGACGCGGCCGACAGCTTCCGGCACGAGGACTCGGCCGGATTCACCCGCCTCTGGGGCCTCTCGGTCGAGACCTGGGCCGGCGTGCAGGGCCACCTGAGCGCCCACCCCGGCAACCACCCTCAGGGCCCCGACGAGCTGTGAGCACCCTCTGGCACGGACGCTTCGAGGGCGGGCCGGCCGAAGAGCTCCTCGCCTACACGGTCAGCCTGCCCTTCGATCAGCGCCTCGCGCCTGATGACATAGCGGGATCTCGTGCGCACGTGCGAGGGCTCGTGCGGGCCGGGGTCCTCAGCGAGGACGAGGCGACGTCGATCCTGACCGCCCTCGACCAGGTCGAGCGCGAGCTGGCGGAGGGCACCTTCGGGTTCGTGCCGTCCGACGAGGACATCCACACGGCAGTCGAGCGCCGGGCGACGGAGCTGGCCCCCGCAGCGGCGAAGATGCACACCGGCCGCAGCCGCAACGACCAGATCGCCACCGACCTCCGGCTCTACGCGAAGCGTGCTCTCACCGGCATCGCGCAGCGCACGGTCGCGCTGCAGCAGGTCCTCCTCGACGCGGCCGAGCAGGCGGGCGGCGCCTACCTACCCGGCTACACGCACCTGCAGCGGGCCCAGCCGGTTCTGCTGGCCCACCACCTCCTCGCTCACGGCTGGGCGCTGTCGCGCGACGTCGACCGCATCGTCGACGCCCGTCGCCGCACCGACGTGTCGCCGCTCGGCGCTGGCGCCCTGGCGGGCTCGTCGATCCCGCTCGACCCCGACGGCGTCGCCGCCGACCTCGGCTTCGCCGGCCGCTTCGAGAACAGCCTCGACGCCGTCTCCGACCGAGACTTCGTCGCCGAGTCGCTCTTCGCGCTCACCCTGCTCGGCGTCCACCTGTCTCGCATCGGCGAGGAGATCGTGCTCTGGACGAGCGACGAGTTCGGCTTCGCCCGCCTCGACGACGGCTACGCCACGGGCAGCTCGATGATGCCCCAGAAGAAGAACCCCGACATCGCCGAGCTGGCCCGGGGGAAGTCCGGTCGCCTCATCGGCAACCTCACCGGCCTGCTGGCCACGCTCAAGGGCCTCCCCCTCACCTACAACCGCGACCTGCAGGAGGACAAGGAGCCCTTCTTCGACGCGGTCGACCAGCTGTCGCTGGCGCTCGGAGCGATGACCGGGATGCTCGCCACCATCCGGTTCGACACGGAGCGCATGCAGGCCGCGGCCGACGCCCCGGCGGCGGCGGCCACCGACCTCGCCGAGCACCTCGTGGTGGGCGGCATGCCCTTCCGGGACGCCCACGCGGTGGTGGGCTCTGTCGTGCGCCAGTCCCTCGACGACGGCACGCCGATGGCCGACCTGGTGCGGGCCCACCCCGATCTCGGCGAGGACGCAGCGGCCCTGCTCGAGCCCGGGGTCTCGGTGACCCGTCGCACGACACCCGGAGGCGCAGGCCCAGGACCGGTGGCGACCCAGGTCGAGCGGTTCCGTGCCCGGCTCGCCGACGACCGGGCCCGCGTCGATGCCTGAGCCCTACGTCCACCACATCCGCCCCCGCTACGCAGAGGTGGACATCCAGCGGGTCGTGTTCAACGCGCACTACCTCACGTACTGCGACGACGCCGCCGACCTCTGGTTCCGCCACCTGGGCACCGACGTCGAAGCCGGCGGCTGGGACATCATGGTCAAGAAGGCAACGGTCACGTGGTCCGGCGGCGCCACGGTCCACGACGACCTGGCGATCGCCGTCGAGGTGGTCCGCTGGGGCAACACCAGCTTCGACGTGCAATTCGCCGGCACCGTGGAGGCTGATCCGGTCTTCGAGGCCGTGCTCACCTACGTCGCCGTCGAGACCGGCACCAAGCAGACCGTCCGGGTCCCCGATGCCTTCCGTGCCGCTGCCGGTGGCCCCCCGTCGGACGGGTGAGCGCCCGACGAGGTCGTCGGCTTCCGCGCTCGTTCTACCGGCGCGACTCGCGGGAGGTGGCTCCGGAGCTGCTCGGCAAGGTCCTGCGCCTCGGGCCGATGGCCGCGCGCATCGTCGAGGTCGAGGCCTACTGCGGCAGCATCGACCCAGGCAGCCACACCTTCAGGGGGATGACCGCTCGCAACGCCACGATGTTCGGGCCGCCCGGGGGCCTCTACGTGTACTTCACGTACGGGATGCACTGGTGCGCCAACGCCGTCTGCGGCGACGAGGGTGAGGGGGTCGCCGTGCTCCTGCGAGCCGGCGAGCCGATCGCCGGGGTCGACGAGATGTGGACGCGGCGGCCCGCCGCCAAGCGCCTGCGCGACCTGTGCTCCGGTCCGGCCAGGCTCTGCCAGGCGTTCGGGATCGACAAGGCCCACGACGGCGCCGATCTGCCCACCGCAGACCGGCTGGTGACGATCGTGGACGACGGCACCCCGCCACCCGATCATCCGGTGGTCACCACCCGCATCGGGCTGTCCGCCGGCGCCGAGCATCCGTGGCGCTGGCTGGTCGAGGGCAACCCTCACGTGTCGAAGCCTGCGGCGACGGTGGATCGCCGCCCGGTTCCAGGCTCGTGAGCGCTCTGCGGGTGGCGGCTCCGGGTGAGCTGCACCCAAGCCCTGATCTCGCCGTGGCCCGAGCTGCCGTGGTGGCGGCGCTGCCGGGAGACGCCAGCCACGAGGCGAACCGCCGCCAGATCCTCGACTTCGTCGACGCCCACCCGGACGCGCTGCACAGGTCGTGCGCGCAGGGCCACCTGACCGGGTCCGCCTTGGTGCTCGACCCCTCGACCGGTCACGTCTTGCTGCTGTTCCACGCGAAGGTCCAGCGCTGGTTGCAGCCCGGAGGGCACGCCGACGGCGACGCCAACCTGGCCCACGTGGCCCTGCGCGAGGCGGAGGAGGAGTCAGGCATCGAGGGTCTGCGAGTGGTCACCCCGGCCGTCGACCTCGACGTGCACGTCTTCCACAACGCGAAGGTCGACGAGCCCGACCACCTCCACCTCGACGTCCGCCACCTGGTCCTGGCCCCACCCGGTTCGCTACCTCGTGGCAACCACGAGTCCGAGCACGTCCGCTGGGTCCCCGCTGAGGCGCTCCCCACCTACGACCTGGACGCAGGCACCCACCGACTGGCCGAGTCCGCCCAGAGCGCCCTGGAGCTGCTCCGGCGGAGCGGCGCCGTCTGAGCGCTCAGCGCCGGAGAGCTGGAGCTCAGACGTCGATCGGCGTGGAGCAGGCCGGCATGTCGTTGTCGCCGGCGAACGCGTCGAGGTACTCGGTGATGTGCTGGCCGTCCTTGGCCGACACGAGCATCCGGGCTGACGAGTCGGCGCGCAGGGCCGTGGCGAAGCTCTCGCGGTCGTCGAGGAACGTGTGCCAGTCGGTCAGCCAGGCCGTCACCAGCTCGCCGTCCTCGCCGGTCGGGGTGATGGCCGTGAGGTCGTCGAGCATGGTGGCGAAGATGCCGTTCGCCTCGTCGATGACGTCGGCGCGCTCGGCGGCGGTCGGGGTGTCGGCGGCCCGGGGGAGCTGGCCCACCGCGTCGAGCGCCTCGCGGCAGCGGTCCTGGGCGGCGATGGCGAAGGTCGGATCGTCGAGCTCGTCGGGCGGTGCGGCCCGGCCCGGCCCGAACGAGAGGTACATCACGTACACCCAGATGCTGACCATCCCGACGATCGCCACCGCGATGAGTGCACGCACTGCGCGGGACCTCCCGCTGCGGCGAGGCGACCCGGGGGTCGGGGTGGGTGACGAGGGGGCCGGAGCGGTGCCGATCACCGCATCAGCCTCGCCACTGCCTCCCGCCGTCGCAACTCAGGCGCCGACGACCTCGATGACCACGGTGGAGCCACGTGGAGCCTTGTGGCCCGGCAGGGGAGACTGCGCGACGACGGTGTCGAGCTGCGGTCCCTCCGTCGCGGGCACCACCCGCACGACGAAGCCGGCGGCGCTCAGTGCGGTCGTGGCGCTCTCGCGGCCCTGGCCGATCACGTCGGGGACGGCTTCGGAGGGCCTTGGGGCGCGGGTGGTCGGGGTGGAGGACGGCGGCGCTGTCGTCGTCGTGGTGGTGGGCGGCGGGTGGAAGTCGGTCGAGGGCTGTTCGGCCAGCGCCCTGCTCATGAACCGCTGCCAGATGGCCGCGGGGTACGAGCCGCCGGTGACGCGGATCGGGGTGGCGGGCGGCTGCATGCGCACCTGCCTGCCGTCGGGCCCCACCTCGGGGAAGCCCACCCACACGGATGTGGCCAGTGCCGGGGTGAACCCGACGAACCAGGCGTCGCGCCAGTCGTCGGTGGTGCCGGTCTTGCCGGCCGCTGGGCGGCCGATGGCAGCGGAGCGACCGGTTCCGCGCTCGATGACCTGGCGGAGGATGGAGGTGAGGGTGTCGGCCACGTCGGGCTCGAGCACCTTCTCCTGGCGGTGCTGGTGCTGGAAGAGCACTGTGCCGTCAGAGCGGGTGATGCGGGTCACGATGATCGGCGGCACCCGCACCCCCCGGTTGGCGAAGGTGGCGTAGGCCGTGGCCATGTCCAGAGCGGTGACGTCGTTGCTGCCCAGGACGGCCGACAGGACAGGCTCCAGCGGGCTGCGCACCCCCAGGCGGGCGGCGGTGTCCATCGCCTCCTCGGGGCCGACCCGAGCCATCAGGTGGGCGTACAGCGTGTTGTAGGAGCGCACCGTGCCCTCGGTGAGGGTGACGTTGCCGCCCCCACCTCCCCCGTAGTTGCAGGGCTTCCATGGCGCCGCGTTCGGCATGGGGATCGACGTGCAGGCCGGTGCGGGCATCACCTCGTCGGGGCTGATCCCCTGCGTGAGCGCCTCGGCGAGCACCAGCGGCTTGAAGGCCGACCCCGCTTGGCGGGCGCCCTGCGTGGCCAGGTTCAGCTTGGCGATCCCGCTCTCCCCGAAGAAGTCGCGACCCCCGACCATGGCCCGCACGTAGCCGTTGGCCGGGTCGATGGCCACCAGCGAGGCGTCAGGACCCGACGGGTCCGCCAGCACCTCGGCGATGGCCTGCTCGGCGAGGTGCTGCGCCGCGAGGTCGACGGTGGTGTGGATCTGCAGCCCGCCTCCGAAGAGGAGGTCGCGCCGGGCTTGGGGCGTCGTTCCGAAGCGGGGATCGTCGAGGATCCACTGCTTGACCTCCTCCACCAGGTGCGGGGCGGCGTAGTGCTGGGCCGCTGGCACCACCGACGAGCCGAGGAGCAGGGGAGTGGAGCGGGCGGCCTCGACCTCGGCATCCGTGGCGAAGCCGTTCTCCCGCATGCGGTCGAGCACGACGTCGCGCCTGGCGGTCGCCAGCTCGGGTGCCTTGTAGGGGTCGGTGGCCGAGGGCCGCTGGATGAGGCCGGCGATCAGCGCCCCCTCGGCCAGGGAGAGGTCGGTGACCGGCTTGCCGAAGTACTGCTGGGCGGCGGCCTCGATGCCGTAGGCGCCGTTCCCGAAGTAGATCGTGTTGAGGTACAGCTCGAGGATCCGGTCCTTGCTGTAGCGGCGCTCCAGCTGGATGGCCATCGACGCCTCCTCGAGCTTGCGCTCGAGGGTCTGGCGCTCGTCTTGCAGCAGGACCTTCTTCACGTACTGCTGGGTGATCGTGGAACCGCCCTCCTCGATCTCGCCCGCCTGCGTGTTCGTGCGCAGCGCCCGCAGGATGGCCCGGGCGTCCACGCCCTGGTGGCGGTAGTACCGCTCGTCCTCGATGGCGATCACCGCGTTGCGGACGTGCAGGGGGATGGTCTCGAGGGCGACCACGTCGCGGTTCTCCTCGGCGTGGAACGTGTAGATCTTCGTGCCGTCGGCCGCGAAGAGGTCGGACGACTCCACCGCCGAGATCGGCACGAGCGGCGTCACGGCTCTCGGCTCGTACGAGCAGGCGGGCGCGAGCGACGCGACGGCGAGCCCGGCCATGGCCAACCGGCGTCGATGAGGGCGAGAGCGGCGTCGAGGGTGCGGGCCCATGGTTCGGTCCATCCTCTCGCGCGGCGGCCTGCGGTCGCTGTCATCGGCCCCATCTGGCTGGACCTGAGCACGTCGGCCAGGGACGATGGCGCACGTGACGGACCTCCTCGACGACCTCGATGCCCGTGGCCTCATCCACGCCACCACCGACCGGACGGCGCTGGCCCAGCGCCTCGCCGCGGGGCCGATCACCCTCTACTACGGCTGCGACCCGACGGCGCCGAGCCTGCACATCGGCAACCTCATCGGCCTGCTCCTGCTGCGGCGGTTCCAGGATGCGGGCCACCGCCCCATCGCCCTGGCCGGCGGCGCCACCGGCATGGTCGGCGATCCCTCAGGGCGCTCCGAGGAGCGGAACCTGCTCGACGACGCCACCCTCACGGCCAACGTCGCGTCGATCAAGGCGCAGATGGCCCGGATCGTGGACCTGGACCGTGCGGGGGCCCGGCTGGTCGACAACCGCGACTGGACGGCCGGCCTCACCCTGCTCGAGTTCCTGCGCGACGTCGGCAAGCACGCCACCGTCAACCAGATGATGGCCCGCGAGTCGGTGAAGGCACGGATGGCGTCGGAGCACGGGATCTCCTTCACCGAGTTCACCTACATGCTCCTGCAGGCTCACGACTACCTGTGGCTGCACGAGAACATGGAGGTGGAGCTCCAGATCGGCGGGTCCGACCAGTGGGGGAACATCGTCTCCGGCGTCGACCTCATCCGCAGGGTCCGGGGTGAGGCCGCCCACGGGCTGTGCTGGCCTCTGCTCCTGGCCGACGACGGCACCAAGCTCGGCAAGACGACGGGCGCCCGGGTGTGGCTCGATCCCGAGCTCACCTCCCCCTACGCCTTCTACCAGCACTTCGTGAACACCGACGACGCCTCCCTGCGCCGGAACCTGGCCCAGTTCACGCTGCTCCCGGTGGCGGAGGTCGACGACATCTGCGCCGCCCACGAGAGCGAGCCAGGCAGGCGCGAGGGGCAGAAGCGCCTGGCGCAGGAGATCACGACCCTCGTGCACGGGCTCGAGCACACCGCCACAGCGGTGGAGGCCACTCGCATCCTCTTCGGCGGTGACCCCCGGGATGCCTCGGCCGAAGCGCTCTCGGTGGTAGCCGCTGAGGTGCCCAGCACCACGCTGGCGGCGGCGGACGACCTGGCGTCGGGCGTGGACCTGGCAGGGGTGCTGGTGAGCGTCGGCCTGGCGTCGTCCCTGGGCGATGCCAGGAGGGCCCTCGACCAGCGAGGGATCTCCGTCAACGGAGTGAAGGCCGAGCCCGGAGCCACCCTCTCGGGCGGCGATCTGCTCCACGGCCGCTGGGTGCTGCTGCGAAAGGGGAAGAAGGGCTGGGCCGTGCTCGATGGGGGCCCCGCGAGGGTGGTGTGACGGATGGCATGGTGTGGGTAGCGCTCCCGAGTTGACGTTCCTCGAGGGCCCTGCCTATATTGCTCCTCCGCCCCACGGAGGCCCCGAGAACCTCGGAACCGCCGCCGGAAGGGCCACCTGGCACCACCGCCGCCCCTGCCTCGCAGGAGCACACAGCGACTGCCAGTCGAGCATCACCTACGGGTGAGCGATGCTCCTTGAAAACAGAAGAGAGGACGAAAAAGCGAGTGCGGGCGACTGCACCGGCGCTTCTACGGAAGCACCGCTGTAGCCGTTCATAAGAATGAATGCACTTGAAACGGACAGCAGTTTTGCTGGCTGTTCTGGTGCCAGTCGGCAAAGAACGAGAGCTTCGGCTCTCGGGATCGCCGGCTCTTCAAACCGATCGAAGGGTCGCTCACTCCGGTGAGCTGCTCGAGATCTCGATGGAGAGTTTGATCCTGGCTCAGGACGAACGCTGGCGGCGTGCCTAACACATGCAAGTCGAACGAGGTCCATCCAGTGGCAACACTGGGGACGACCTAGTGGCGAACGGGTGAGTAACACGTGAGAAACTTGCCCCGGAGACCGGGATAAGCCCCCGAAAGGGGGTCTAATACCGGATGCCCCCACCGAGTCGCATGGCTTGGTGAGGAAATGGATTCCGCTCCGGGAGAGTCTCGCGGCCTATCAGCTAGTTGGTGGGGTAACGGCCCACCAAGGCGTCGACGGGTAGCTGGTCTGAGAGGACGATCAGCCACACTGGGACTGAGACACGGCCCAGACTCCTACGGGAGGCAGCAGTGGGGAATCTTGCGCAATGGGCGAAAGCCTGACGCAGCAACGCCGCGTGCGGGATGAAGGCCTTCGGGTTGTAAACCGCTTTCAGTGGGGACGAATCAAGACGGTACCCACAGAAGAAGCCCCGGCCAACTACGTGCCAGCAGCCGCGGTAACACGTAGGGGGCGAGCGTTGTCCGGATTCATTGGGCGTAAAGAGCTCGTAGGCGGCTCAGTAAGTCGGGTGTGAAACCTCCAGGCTCAACCTGGAGACGCCACCCGATACTGCTGTGGCTAGAGTCCAGTAGGGGAGCGTGGAATTCCTGGTGTAGCGGTGAAATGCGCAGATATCAGGAGGAACACCAGTGGCGAAGGCGGCGCTCTGGGCTGGAACTGACGCTGAGGAGCGAAAGCGTGGGGAGCGAACAGGATTAGATACCCTGGTAGTCCACGCCGTAAACGTTGGGTACTAGGTGTGGGGTCTTATCAACGGATTCCGTGCCGAAGCTAACGCATTAAGTACCCCGCCTGGGGAGTACGGCCGCAAGGCTAAAACTCAAAGGAATTGACGGGGGCCCGCACAAGCAGCGGAGCATGTTGCTTAATTCGAGGCAACGCGAAGAACCTTACCTGGGTTTGACATGGTAGGAAAAGCCACAGAGATGTGGTGTCCTTTTGGGCCTATCACAGGTGGTGCATGGCTGTCGTCAGCTCGTGTCGTGAGATGTTGGGTTAAGTCCCGCAACGAGCGCAACCCTTGTCCTATGTTGCCAGCACGTAATGGTGGGGACTCGTAGGAGACTGCCGGGGTCAACTCGGAGGAAGGTGGGGACGACGTCAAGTCATCATGCCCCTTATGTCCAGGGCTGCAAACATGCTACAATGGCCGGTACAGAGGGCTGCGAGACCGCGAGGTTGAGCGAATCCCACAAAGCCGGTCTCAGTTCGGATCGGAGTCTGCAACTCGACTCCGTGAAGCTGGAGTTGCTAGTAATCCCGGATCAGCAACGCCGGGGTGAATACGTTCCCGGGCCTTGTACACACCGCCCGTCACACCACGAAAGTCGGTAACACCCGAAGCCAGTGGCCTAACCCTTTGGGAAGGAGCTGTCGAAGGTGGGATCGGCGATTGGGGTGAAGTCGTAACAAGGTAGCCGTACCGGAAGGTGCGGCTGGATCACCTCCTTTCTAAGGAGCATGCGTCATCGAGCGCTGGCGATCGCCAGGGCGAGGTGGCCACTCCCGAGTTGATCACTCGCTATTCGGTCCTCCATGTCAGACGACAGGGTTCGAGCTTCGGCTCACCCCGCACGTCGATGGAACGGCCCTACGTCCTCTCTTCTGTTTTGAGGGAGCATCCAGCTCCTTCGTCGCGAAGGGCAAGGCCCGTCCCGTTGGGACGGGCTCCCTTCATGTTTCGCTCGAGCATCGGCCTACGGCCGTCTCGAACGAGCTCCTTGAGAATTGCATAGCGAGCACGAGCATCTTTGTTCTTCCAAGCTACAAAAAGCCAACGGTGGATGCCTTGGCGCCTAGCACCGATGAAGGACGCGAGTGGCTGCGAAAAGCCGCGGGGAGCCGCCTACTAGGCCTTGATCCGCGGATGTCCGAATGGGGAAACCCGGCACCCGTCATGGGGTGTCACTCCCGCCTGAACACATAGGGCGGGTAGAGGGAACCAGGGGAATTGAAACATCTCAGTACCCTGAGGAGAAGAAAGCAACAGCGACTCCCTGAGTAGCGGCGAGCGAAATGGGATGAGCCTAAACCGAAGTGGTGTCAAAGCCTGGTGGCGTTGCCACTTCGGGGTTGTGGGAACCGACAGCTGGAGCACCAGATCCGGCACTGAGTTACCAAGCTGATGCGTAGTGGAAGCGTTCAGGAACGGCGCGCCACAGAGGGTAAGAGCCCCGTACACGAAACGTATTCAGCCTCAGGTCGTGTCTCCCGAGTAGCGCCGGAACCGTGAAAGTCGGCGTGAATCTGCGAGGACCACCTCGTAAGGCTAAGTATGTCTAGGCGACCGATAGTGAATAGTACCGTGAGGGAATGGTGAAAAGTACCCCGGGAGGGGAGTGAAATAGTACCTGAAACCGTTGGTTTACAATCAGTCAAAGAGTCGTCCAGCCTTGTGCTGGGCCTCGATGGCGTGCCTTTTGAAGAATGAGCCTGCGAGTTACGATGTGTGGCAAGGTTAACCAGTGATGGGGAGCCGGAGCGAAAGCGAGTCTGAATAGGGCGTTCAGTCGCATGTTGTAGACCCGAAGCCGAGTGATCTACCCATGAGCAGGTTGAAGCGGGGGTAAGACCCCGTGGAGGACCGAACCCACCTAGGTTGAAAACTGGGGGGATGACTTGTGGGTAGGGGTGAAAGGCCAAGCAAACTCGGTGATAGCTGGTTCTCCCCGAAATGCATTTAGGTGCAGCGTGGAGTGTTCAGTCATGGAGGTAGAGCACTGGATGGGTTAGGGGGCCTACAAGCTTACCGACCCCAGCCAAACTCCGAATGCCATGACTCCAGAGCTCTGCAGTGAGACCACGGGGGATGAGCTTCGTTGGTCGAAAGGGAAACAGCCCAGACCGCCGGCTAAGGCCCCAAATTCTGGACTAAGTGGTAAACGATGTGGGATTGCACAGACAGCCAGGAGGTTGGCTTAGAAGCAGCCACCCTTGAAAGAGTGCGTAACAGCTCACTGGTCGAGTGATCCTGCGCGGACAATGTAACGGGGCTCAAGTCCAGAGCCGAAGCCGCGGATTTCTGTCGTAAGACAGGAGTGGTAGGGGAGCGTCGATCTTGCAGCGAAGCGGCGGTGGAAACCGTCGTGGAGCGAGGTCGAGTGAGAATGCAGGCATGAGTAGCGAGAGAGGGGTGAGAAACCCCTCCGCCGAAAGCCCAAGGGTTCCTGGGGAAGGCTAATCCGCCCAGGGTGAGTCGGGAGCTAAGACGAGGCCGAGAGGCGTAGTCGATGCACAACCGGTTGATATTCCGGTACCGCCGTGTCCGCGCCCATGCTGATCTGGAGTTGCTAAGGGGCTGTCCTTCGGGACGAACCGACCCACTCCAAGGACGCAAGCGATGCGGGGACGCAGAAGGGTAGATCAACCCAGGCGATGGTTGTCCTGGGGTAAGCGTGTAGGACGGGGACCAGGTAAATCCGGGCCCCATCAAGTCTGAGACGTGATACCGAGCCGTTACAGGTGAAGTGATTGATCCCATACTGCCGAGAAAAGCCGCTAGCGAGCTGGCACGGCGCCCGTACCCCAAACCAACACAGGTGGGCAGGTAGAGAATACCAAGGCGATCGGGAGAACTGTGGTTAAGGAACTCGGCAAAATACCTCCGTAACTTCGGGAGAAGGAGGGCCTCGTCAGGGTGAAGGACTTCGCGTCCTGAGCTCGAGGGGGCCGCAGAAACCAGGGGAAAGCGACTGTTTACTAAAAACACAGCAGCGTGCGAAGTCGTAAGACGATGTATACGCTGTGACGCCTGCCCGGTGCCGGAAGGTTACGGGGAAAGGTTAGCCGCAAGGCGAAGCTTTGAACCTAAGCCCCGGTAAACGGCGGCGGTAACTATAACCGTCCTAAGGTAGCGAAATTCCTTGTCGGGTAAGTTCCGACCTGCACGAATGGCGTAACGACTTTCCTACTGTCTCAACCACAGACCCGGCGAAATTGAAGTACGAGTAAAGATGCTCGTTAGCTGCAGCAGGACGGAAAGACCCCGTGGACCTTTACTACAACTTGGTATTGGGGTTTGGTATGCGCTGTGTAGGATAGGTGGGAGACTTGGAAGCATTGGCGCCAGCCAGTGTGGAGTCACCCTTGAAATACCACCCTGCGCATGCCGGGCCTCTAACCTTCGTCCGTGATCCGGATGGGGGACAGTGCCAGGCGGGTAGTTTGACTGGGGCGGTCGCCTCCTAAATCGTAACGGAGGCGCACAAAGGTTCCCTCAGCCTGGTTGGCAATCAGGCGTCGAGTGCAATGGCACAAGGGAGCTTGACTGTGAGACCTACAAGTCGAACAGGTGCGAAAGCAGGTCATAGTGATCCGGCGGCTCCTTGTGGAAGGGCCGTCGCTCAACGGATAAAAGGTACCCCGGGGATAACAGGCTCATCTTCCCCAAGAGTCCATATCGACGGGAAGGTTTGGCACCTCGATGTCGGCTCATCGCATCCTGGGGCTGAAGCAGGTCCCAAGGGTTGGGCTGTTCGCCCATTAAAGCGGTACGCGAGCTGGGTTTAGAACGTCGTGAGACAGTTCGGTCCCTATCCGCTGCAGCCGGAGGAAACTTGAGGAAGGCTATCCCTAGTACGAGAGGACCGGGATGGACGCAGCTCTCGTGTGCCAGTTGTCCTGCCAAGGGCACTGCTGGTTAGCGACCTGCGGAAGGGATAAGTGCTGAAAGCATCTAAGTACGAAGCCTGTTCCAAGATGAGGTTTCCCACTGGGTCAACCAGGTAAGGCCCGTGACAGACCATCACGTTGATAGGCCGGAGGTGTACGCACAGCAATGTGTTCAGCCGACCGGTACTAATCGGCCGAGGGCTTGGATCGACAAAATTGTTCGTGCTCGCTATGGAGTTCCCAAGGAGCTGCGCCTGCGCTGGGTCACCAACCCAGTGGCTGCGCTCCAATTGGAAACAGATTTCGGTGGCTATGGCGGAGGGGTCACACCCGTTCCCATTCCGAACACGGAAGTTAAGCCCTCCTGCGCCGATGGTACTTGGGTCGTGAGGCCCTGGGAGAGTAGGTCGCCGCCGGATTTCTCATCGAACGGACCCCCGGAAACGGGGGTCCGTTCGTCGTTTTCCGGTCGGTCCTACCCGCCGGGCGCCACCGATGGTCGCGTCCGCACATCCCGATAGGCTCACATCCCCATGCCGACGCCCCCCAGCTCCGATCCCTCCCGCCGCGGACGCCCGGCTCGCCCCGGCCGTCCCGCGGCCGGCTCGAGCGGCA
>DATCYI010000101.1:0-6343 GCA_036570385.1 Acidimicrobiales bacterium
CGCCTCGACGCCTGACGCGAGGGGACCGTCGCCCTCCGGGTTGCGCAGCTCGCGCCACCCGGAGGCGGCGACCGCGGCATCGAGCTTGGCAGCGCGCTCCGCATCGTCGAGCTGACCCACCGCCTGCGCGGCGAGCCGGTCGACCACCTGGGCCACCGAGTCGCGCAGCGCCTGCTGCTCGGGCGAGAGACGGACGTCCATTCAGTGACCCTTCCCCGATGCGACCAGCGTCGGCATGAGCTCGTCCCGCAGCGTGCGCCGCAGGACCTTCCCCGACGGGAGCCGGGGGATCTCGTCGACCACGACCAGGTGACGGAGGTGCTTGTAGGTGGCGAGCGACTCGGCGACCAGCGCCACGAGCTCGCCGTCGGCGACCGGGCGATCGGGGTCGATCTGCACAGCGGCGACCGGCACCTCGCCGGCCCGCTCGTCGGGCACGCCGAACACTGCGCAGTCGAGCACCGATGGGTGGCCGTGCAGCACCGATTCGATCTCGGCCGGGGCGACCTGGAAGCCGTTGACCTTGATCATCTCCTTGGAGCGGTCGGTCAGGTGCACCCAGCCCTCCGGCTCGATCCAGCCCACGTCGCCGGTGCGGTACCAGCCGTCGTGGAAGGCGTCGGCGTTGGCCTCGTCGGGCAGGTAGCCCGCCATGACAGAGGGGCCCTGCACCTGGATCTCGCCGATCTCGCCCGGTGCGAGCTCGGCGCCGCTCTCCAGCGAGACCACCCGCAGCGACACCCTGTCCGCCGGCAAGCCGGCCGAGTCGAGCCGCCACTCTTCGGGGCGATCGACCGGGTTGACTGCGATCACCGGCACCTCGCTGGCGCCGTAGCCGGCCAGCCAGCGCACGCCGATGCGCTCGGTGACGATCTCGGCGACCCGCTCGGTGACGGGCGTGGCGCCCCACATGATGTAGCGCAGCGACGAGAGGTCGAACGACTCGAGGTCGGGATGGTTGGCGAGGGCCAGCGCGATCGGCGCCACCGCCATCTCGAGGGTGATCCCGTCGCTCTCGATCGCCTCGAGCACCGCGTCGAGGTCGAAGCGGCGATGCAGGCGCACGGTCGCTCCAGCGCTCGCGGCGGCGAACAGGTTCAGCAGCCCCAGGATGTGCGATGGCGGCGTCGCCACCTGGAAGCGGTCGTCGGGCCCGAGGCCGAGCGCGTCGACCCAGTGCTGGGTGGCGTGCCCCATCGACGCGTGGGTGTGCCGCACGGCCTTGGGCAGCCCGGTGGTGCCCGAGCTGAAGACGAGCACGCTCTCGTCGCTCTCGCTGGGACCGCTGACGTCGAGCGGCGAGCGGTCGCCGTCGAGAGCTCGGGCCAGTGCCGCTTCGTCGTCGAGGTCGGTGACGTGGGCGGCACCGAGGCTCTCGCCGAGCAGCGCTGCCGCGGCGCCGTCGGCCACGGCGTGGACCGGCGCGGTGAGCGAGAGCGCGTGACCCACCTCCACCGCCTTCCAGGCCGGGCTCAGCATCACCGCGGCGGCGCCGAGCTTGCTGATGGCGTTGACGGCGACGATGAGCTCGACCCGGTTGGCCAGCATCACCGCTACGCGATCGCCGCACGCCACGCCGCCGTCTCGGAGGTGGCGGGCCATCGCGTTGGCTTGGCCGTCGAGGTCGGCGAAGGACCAGTTTTCGTCGCCGAGACGGACAGCCACACGATCACCGAGGCGGCCGGCGGCGCGCTCGAGGCCGTGGTGCATGAGGGCCCCCGTCATGCAAGCATTCTTCTCATTTTTGAGATCGACGTCAATCTTGGATGACGGGTACTGTTCTCCCATGACCGACGCTGTCCCGCCCATCGTCGAGACGGACGAGGACGTCCGTCAGGAGATCATCGACACGGTGCGCCGCTTCGTGGCCAAGGACGTGCTCCCGGTGGCCTCCGACCTGGAGCACGCCGACGAGTTCCCGGCCGCGATCGTCGAGAAGATGCGCGAGCTCGGGCTCTTCGGCGTCACCATCCCCGAGGCCCACGGCGGCCTGGGCCTCGACCTCAAGACCTACATCGGCGTGATCGAGGAGCTGGCCTACGGGTGGATGAGCCTCACCGGCATCATCAACACCCACACCATGTGCGCCACGCTCGTGATGTACCACGGCAGCGACGAGCAGAAGCAGCGCCTGCTCCCGTCGATGGCCACCGGCGAGAGGCGCGGCGCTCTGTCTCTGTCCGAGCCGGACGCTGGGAGCGACACCAAGAACCTCTCCTGCAAGGCGGTCCGCGACGGCGACGAGTACGTCCTGAACGGCACCAAGGCGTGGGTCACCAACGGCGAGCGGGCCTCGGTCGTGGCCCTCGCCGCTCGCACCGAGGAGGGCATCTCGGCGTTCATCGTCGAGAAGGAGCCGGGCCCCGTCTTCGAGGGGATCGCCACGAGCAAGAACGAGGGCAAGCTCGGCTACAAGGGCGTGGAGACGGTGCAGATGACCTACACCGACCACCGCGTGCCCGCCGCCAACCTGATCGGCACCGCCGGCCGGGGTCTGCCGCAGATCCTGAGCGTGCTCGAGGTCGGTCGCATCAACATCGCGTCGCGCGCCGTGGGCGTGGCCCGGGCCGCCTTCGACGCGGCCCTCTCCTACGCCCAGGAGCGGGTGACCTTCGGCAAGCCGATCGCCGAGCACCAGGCCATCCAGCTGAAGCTGGCCGACATGGCCACCCGGCTGGAGGCCGCCCGCCTCCTCACCCGCAACGCCGCTGAGCGCAAGCAGGCCGGCCTGCGCTGCGACGTCGAGGCCGGCATGGCCAAGCTCTTCGCCAGCGAGACCGCGCTGGAGCTGTCGATGGAGGCGATGCGCATCCACGGCGGCGTCGGCTACACAACCGACTTCCCGGTGGAGCGCTACTACCGCGACGCACCGCTGATGGTGATCGGCGAGGGCACCAACGAGATCCAGCGCCTCGTGATCGCCCGAGGCCTCCTAGCCCGCGCGCAGCAGAAGCTGAGCTAGCCGCGTCGAATGGTGTCAGACACCATTCGACGCGCGGATCGAGCCGGCGGTGATCAGCGGTAGGTCGGCGAGGGTTACGAGGCCGGGGCGGGCGGCGACCACGGCGGGGATGGCGTTGACCGCCGGGTGGGCGGTCTCGGCGGTGCTCTCGACCACGTCCATGTCGCTCGAGCGCTCGATCTCGTACTGCATCCGCAGGCTCGGCGTGCCCTTGACCTCGATCACGTGGCCGTGGCCCGTGACCTCCCAGTAGGGCTCCATGTCGGCCGACAGGCGCCACAGCAGGCCGATCTCCAGCAGCGCCTTGCCCTGGTAGACCCCGGTCCACACGCCGTTCATGCCGCAGATGGTGCCCTCGGGGATCTGCATGAACCCGAGGTCGACGTCCTTCGTGGCCAGCCCGAGGTCGAGCCGGTAGGTGACCTCGTCGAGCTCGACGCCCAGCGCTCCGGCCATCATCTCGATGGCGTCCATGAACACGAGCTGGCGGGCCTTGGCCTGCTCCTCGAGGCCCGGGGTGTCGGGCGGCGAGCCGTAGCCCAGCGCCTCCCACGTCTCCTTCGACTCGTAGACGCTGACGTCGGCCGACTCCCAGATCGAGATGCGCTCGAGGTCACGCGTCGCGCCGGCCAGCGTGAGGGCCAGCGCGCTCACGTGGCCGGGGCTGATGCCCGTGCCGTAGAGCGACGCCCCTGAGCCCTCGGCGGCCTGGTGCAGCCGGCGCATGTCCTCGTCGCCGTAGGAGTGGCCGGTGATGAAGTTGGCGGTGGAGATGACGTTGATGCCCGCGTCGAGCAGCCGCACCATGTCGTCGACCGACCACCCCAGCGGCATGTAGAGCACGACGTCGGGCTTCAGCGCGATCAGCTCGTCGATGTCGTTGGTGGCGGTGATGCCGAGCGGATCGAGGCCGCACAGCTCACCGACGTCGCGGCCGGCCTTCTCGGGGCTCCAGGCGTAGCAGCCCACCAGCTCCAGCTGCGGATGGGCGAGCGTGGCCCGCACCGCGTTCTTGGCCACGTTGCCAGTGGTCCACTGCACCACTCGGATGGTCATTCTCTGTCCCCCTGGATCTGTGTCTTGCGTAGGTCGTCAGCTCTTGGCGGCGCGGGATCGGAGCTCGTCCTTCAGCACCTTGCCGGTGGCGTTGAGGGGCAGCTCGCTGATGATCTCGACACGGCGCGGCGCCTTGTAGTTGGCCATGTGCTCACGCGACCAAGCGACGAGGTCGCCCGCAGAGGCGCTGGCCCCGGGGCGGAGCACGACGAACGCCATGCCCACCTCGCCGAGGCGGTCGTCGGGCACGCCGATGACCGCGGCCTGCGCGATGTCGGGGTGGTCGAGGAGCAGGTTCTCGATCTCGGCGGGGTAGGCGTTGAAGCCGCCGACGATGAACATGTCCTTCGAGCGACCGACGATCTTCAGGCAGCCCTGGTCGTCGATCATCCCGAGGTCGCCGGTGCTCAGCCAGCCGTCGGCGGAGAGCGCCTCGGCGGTGGCCGCGGGGTCGTCGAGGTAGTGCGACATGATGCTGCCGCCCTTGAGGAGGATCTCGCCCGGCTCGCCCTGGGGCACCTCGTCGCCCTTGTCGTCGACGATGCGCAGCTCGAAGCTGGGCCGGGGCCGGCCGACGGTGGTGGCGATGGTCTCGGGGTCGTCACCGGGTCCGGTGGCCGCGGCGGTGCCGCCCTCGGTGAGGCCGTAGCCGGTGACGATCACCTGGAACGGCAGCTCTTCGTGCACGCGCCGGATCAGCTCGACTGGTATGTCGGCCGCACCCGTGACCGCCACCCGCAGGCTGGAGAGGTCGTAGCCCTCGCGGCCAGGGTGGTCGAGGATCGACTGGTAGATGGTGGGGGCGCCGGGGAGCACCGTCACGCCTTCGGCGGCCACCCGGGCGAGCACGCGGTCGACGTCGAACACCGGCTCGGGCAGCATCGTGGCCCCCGCCGCCACGGAGGCGAGGATGCCGGCCTTGAGCCCGAACATGTGGAAGTACGGGTTGACCATCAGGTAGCGGTCGCCGGTGGTGAGGCCGGTCATGGCCACCCAGTCGGTGGCCACCAGCAAGGTGCGGCTGTGGGTCTGCACGACGCCCTTCGGGGCGCCGGTGGTGCCGGACGTGAAGAGGATGTCGGAGGGGTCGTCGGGCCCGAGCGCCTCGCTGCGGCGGTCGACCTCGGCGCGCCCCGCGTCGGTGGCGCCGGCCATGAGGTCGTCGAACGAGATCGCCGAGGCCGGCACCGGACCGTCGGCCACGATCGTGGTGGCGAGGGCGGGCAGGTCGGCGCCGGTGTCGGCGAGCATGGCGACGTGGTCGGTGCCGAGGAAGTCGGTGACGGTCACCAGCGCCTTGGCGCCGCTGCGCGACAGGATGTGCGCCGCCTCGGCGCCCTTGAAGCGGGTGTTCACCGGCACGAGCACGGCACCGGCGGAGAAGGTGCCCAGCACCGCGATGATCCAGCGCGCGCTGTTGGGAGCCCAGATCGCCACCCGGTCGCCGGGCTCCACGCCGACGGCCACCAGCCCCGCCCCGAACGAGCGAGCCTCGTCGCGCAGCTCGGCGTAGGTGAGCCGCACGTCGCCGTCGACCACGGCGAGCTCGTCGCCGGCGCGCTCCGCGGTGTGGGCGAGCACGGCCGGGATGCTCGTGGAGCCCGCCGGTTCGAGCGCGTCAGCTGACATGAGTCCTCCCGTGTCGCGCCCGCGTCGCCGCTCAAGAGAACGGGCTTCTTCTGACAGTGTAACCTCGGTTCCGCAGCACGAGCTTGCCGCGCCGCCTTGAGCAGCTCCCCGGGGGGACGACATGACGACGACAGAGCCCGACCTCTACTACGACCCGTACGACTTCGACATCGACGTCGATCCATACCCGCTGTGGGCACGGATGCGGGAGGAGCGACCGCTCTACTACAACGAGCGCTACGACTTCTTCGCGCTCAGCCGCTTCGAAGACGTGGAGCGCGCCTTCAAGGACTGGGGCACCTACAGCTCGGCCCGGGGCACGCTGATCGAGCTGATCAAGGCCGACTACGACATCCCGCCGGGATCGATCATCTTCGAGGACCCGCCCGGCCACGACGTGCACCGCAGCGTGCTGTCACGGGTGTTCACCCCGAAGCGCATGCTCGCCATCGAGCCGCAGGTCCGCGCCTTCTGCGCCCGCAGCCTCGACCACCTCGTTGGCTCCGGCGGCTTCGACTTCATCGCCGACGTCGGCGCCGAGATCCCCATGCGAACCATCGGCTTGCTCCTCGGCATCCCCGAGGAGGACCAGGTGGCTCTACGGGAGAGCATCGACGAGGGCCTGCGCCTCGAGGAGGGCACGATGCCCGACATCGAGGCCCAGGGCCTGCGGGCGGGCCAGCAGGCGCAGGCCTA
>DATCYI010000102.1:0-3077 GCA_036570385.1 Acidimicrobiales bacterium
TGCTTGGCCAGGAGCTCGATCTCGGTGCAGCTGAGCGAGGGGAGGAGCTCGGCGAGCTCCGCGTCGTCGGCCGGCTTGGCGAAGGTGAGCGCGTGGCGGACCTGCTCGAAGCTGAGCTCGCCGGCCACGAACCGCGCCCGGATCAGCGGCAGGTCTTCGAAGGCGCTGGCGGCCTTCACCCAGCGGCGAGCAGTGGTGCGCGACACCCGGTGGCGGTAGGTGAGCCAGTCGGCCATCGAGAGCGACCCGTCGGCCCGGTAGTCGTCGAGGGCGTCGGCGGCGAGGATCACCCTGAACGCCTCGTCGAGCAGGGCGTTGCGCTGGGTGAGGAGGTGGCCGAGCACGACCTCACGCTCATCGGGCGTGCACTGCTCGTAGCGGAGCTGCTGGTCGGCCATGGTTCACCTCCGGGACGCGTCGTTACGACTGCATGGGGACCCTGAGATCGACCCGGGTCCCGAAGGGGAAGGCGCCCAGACTACACCCGTGTAGTTCCTCCCGCAACGAGCGATTTCGGGTCGCCCGCTCTGAGGCGTGGTGTTGCTACGTCTCGTGATCGGCGACCGTGGAGGGGATGTCGCGGCGGGTGTGGAGGGTCAGCCAGACATCGATCTCACGGTCATGCTCGACGTAGAAGACGAGGTACGGGAATCCCGTCAGCGGCCACGAGCGCAGCTCGGGCATGTCGAGCTCGTAGGAGAAGCGCAGCGAGCCACTGAGCGGCTGGCGTCCAACACGACCGAGTGCGCGCTCGACGGAGTCGACGAAGCGAGCGGCGTCGCCAGCCGTTGCCTCGGCGAGGAGGTGGTCGACGGCGGCCTCGACGTCGTCGGCGGCAAGCCGGCGCAGTCGGACTGGCTTGGGCATGACTCAGGGGTTGGGCTGGATGCGGTGGCGCAGCGCTGCGAGGTACGCCTCATCGGCGACCGGCCCCGGCTCCGAGGCGGCGCCGGCGAGCAGGAGCTTGCGGAGCTGTTGGCGGTCGTGGTCCTGCCGGATGAGCGCCCGGACGTACTCGCTGGAGGAGCCGTAGTGGCCTTCGGCGACCTGGTCCTCGACGAAGCTCCGCATCTCGTCGGGCAACAAGCTCCTCACTCGACGTCGGCGGCGACCGGGGCGAGCAGGTGGCGGCGGAAGAAGTCCTCGCTCGACTGGCGCTCGAAGCGGGGGACCTGCTCGTGGCCGCCGGGGTTGATGTGCATCGTCTTCTCGGCGGAGCCGAAGGCGTCCCACAGGGCGAGCGCGGCGTCGCGGGTCATGAGCTCGTCGTCGGACTGGTTCAGGAACAGGATCGGGATGGTGATGGCTGCCGCGTTCGCGGCCATCTCGTCGTCGCCCGGTCGCAGCGCGTTGAGGCCGAACACCGCGGCGGCGATCCGATCGTCGGCGGCTGCCAGCGGGATGCCGTGGAAGGTGCCCATCGACACGCCCCACCACCCGAAGGGACCGGCGGCCCAGCGCTCGTCCTGCTGCAGCGCGTCGAGCAGCGCCTTCCACTCGGCGACGTGCATCCGCACCCGCTCGGCCATGCCGGCCAGAACCTTGGGGTCGAGGCCGGGGCGCTTGTCGCTCCCGTTCCCGGAACGGGCCAGGGAGGCGCGGAGCTTCTTGGCCGCCTCGGGATCGGTGGCTCGGTCGCCATGCTCGGGTGCGTCGAGGGCGACGACGCCGACGCCGAGGTTGCGCACGAGCTGGCGGGCCAGCTGGGGGACGTTGCCGTAGGCCTTGTGCTGGAACCCGCCGTGACCGATGCAGACGGTGGGGTGCGGCCCGGTGGCGCCGGCCGGCAGCCAGTGCAGGCCGGGGACGGTCTCGCCCGCGACGACGAGGTCGAAGCGTCGGACCACCACGCCGTCCTGCTCGGTCTCCTCGATGACCTCCACGTCAGCCCCCCTGGTGCATGGCTGGCCGAGCGGGTGCCGGCCGGCAACGGCGGCTCACCGTACCGACCGCCGTGGTGTGGCGCCGGGACTCGTGATCGCCGAGCACGGTTGGATCGGCTGCGAAGGTGTCTGGGCGCCCGCGATAGTTGCGGTCATGGAGACCGATCTGCTGTTCCTGCGTGACGCCTACCTGCGGGATGTCGACGCCGTGGTGGTCGACGTCGATCCCGACGGGCGCAGGGTGGCGCTCGACCGCACCGTCTTCTACGCCACCGGGGGCGGGCAGCCCCATGACACCGGCACGCTCGCCGATCTGCCCGTCGTGGACGTCCGCAAGGAGGGCGGCCTGGTGTGGCACACCCTCGGCGGCGACTCCGCGCTGCCCGGCCGTGGCGACGAGATGCACGGGGAGATCGACTGGGACCGGCGCCACCAGCTGATGCGCACCCACACCGCGCTGCACATCCTGTGCGGCGTGATCTGGAACCGCTGGTCGGTGCCGGTCACCGGCGGGAACATGGAGCCGCTCGCGGCGCGCATGGACTTCGAGTTCGACCCGCTGCCCGAGGGCTTCAAGGCTGAGGTCGAGCAGCTGGTGGCCGCCGAGATCGCCGCCGACCGACCGATCGAGGTCAGCTTCCTCCCGCGGGGCGAGGCGCTCGGCGATCCCGACCTGATCCGGACCAAGGTCAACCTCATCCCCGAGTCGGTCACCCAGATCCGCACCGTTGACATAGTGGGGTGCGACAAGCAGGCCGACGGCGGCACCCACGTCCGCTCGACCGCCGAGGTAGGTGCGGTGCGCGTCCTGAAGACCGAGTCCAAGGGCAAGGGCAACAAGCGCCTCCGCATCGAGGTGCTCGACGCCTGACGGCGGGTGGCTCAGTGGCCGGGTGTAGCTGGTTGCGATCAGCAGCGTCACTGTGTGCCGCATCCCGTTCGAGGTCACGCATGGCGTCGTACTGTTCGACGACGAAGCGGCCGGAGCGCGGGGGAGTGCGAGCGACGGCCTCACGACCCTGCCGGTTCTCTGCGGAGAGCTGGCTGACAGTGAGAGACGGGACGGTATGAGCGACCAGAGCCAGGGGCCCGGTTGGTGGGTGGCGAGCGACGGCAAGTGGTATCCGCCCGAGCAAGCCCCCGGGCCGGCGCCGATCCCACCTCCTCCGCCGCCCCCGGCGCCGGTGTCGACTG
>DATCYI010000103.1:0-5731 GCA_036570385.1 Acidimicrobiales bacterium
CTCGGGCTGCGCTCCGGGGCGAGGAGCTCGCCGTGCCCGACTTGGTCGACGTCGAGACGGTGTCGGTGCTGCGCAAGCGCTGGCTGGCGGGCGACCTAACCGTGCGTCGGATGCAGCGCGCCGTCGCCGATCTCGCCGACCTCGCTCTCACACGCCACCCGACGCTCGCGCTGATGCCGCGAGCCGTCGAACTGCGATCCAACGTGACGCCCTACGACGCGGCCTACATAGGCCTAGCCGAGGTGCTCGACTGCCCGCTGCTGACCGGCGACGCCAGCCTGGCCTCCGCTCCTGGCCCGCGCTGCACGGTCCGCCTGCTCACCACCTGAGCGGCCGTTCGCTCCCCAGCGCGAGCGAGGTGCAGCGGGTCGACGTGATGCCAGCGCCGGGCTTCCGAACCCCCACCGCATACAACGAATGTCGGATACATACAATGACGAGATGGCGATGAGCTACGTGATGAAGGTGTCGCGCAACGGGCAGGTCTCGATCCCCTCGGCCGCACGTGCTCGTTGGGCGGCTGAGCGCGTGGTGGTGGTCGACCTGGGAGATCGGGTGGTGCTGCGCCCGGTCAGCCGGGGCGGCGTCGATGATCTGGTCGGCAAGTACGCCGGCACCGGTCCCAGCACCGAGGCGCTCCGTGCCGCGGAGCGCAGCGACGAGGCGCGGCGCGAGGGCAGGGGCCGTTGAGTGGTCATCCTCGACTCGTTCGCGGTCCTCGCCCTGCTCACCGGTGAGCCGGCGGCACCGGAGGTGCGTGAGCTGCTCGGCGACGCCCAGCTAACCAGCACGGGGGTGGCGGAGGTCCTCGATCGACTCGTGCGCGTCCATGGCCAGGCGGAGGAAGAGGTGGCGCTCGACCTGGCCGAGCTCGGGCTGCTCGACGGGCTCCCAGTCGACGCCGCCGACGGCCTCGGCGCCGGCCTGCTCCGCGCTCACCACTACCACCGCACGACGTGCGCGGTGAGCCTGGCCGACTGCCTCGTCGCCCAGGCTGCGCGCCGAGCCGAGGGAGCGGTAGCGACCGCCGACCCCCACCTGCTCGATCTCTGCGACGCCGAGGCCATCGCCACCATCGTGCTGCCCGACTCCGCCGGGAACCGCGCCAGGCGCTGACCCGACCGATGCGCGTCGAATGGTGTCAGACACCATTCGACGTGCATCGAGACGTCGAGCGTGAGCGGAGCCGACAGAGCCGCTGATCCATCGGAGGCGATCTCCGGGCGGCCGGCGCCACCCCCGGCTGCTGACGCGTCGCCGGCCCCCAATCGGAGCGGTGCCGTCACACCTGCTGCGTACCCTGCACCGAAAGCTCATCCAGAGGATCCGAGGGGCCTGGCCCTACGACGATCCGGCAACCGGCCCTCGGGCACGGTGCCAACGCCAGGTCGATGAGGAGAACGACAATGTCTCAGACACCGTGGCTCATCCGCGCCGAGGGCCCCGGGCCCGAACGCCGTCGAGCCGAACGAACCTCGCGCGCTGCGCTCGACCTCGCCGCCGTCGTTGAGCAGACCGGAGGCCACCTCGTCCTGCACCAGGCCGTCGACATCAGCTTCGCCTTCGAGGCGCACCATCTGCCTAGGGGAACCGTCGACCTGCGCTCCGGCGATCCGCTCGGTGCGGCGCTAGCCGACCCCGATGCGGTGCTTGTGTCCGGTGCCGGCATCTACATCGGCACGCCGATCGCGCGTGACCCCCGCTGGACGCAGCTCGAGGCCGCCGGTCGGTCGCGGGTGCTCCTCGTCACGAGCGGGCTCTCCGGTGAGTACTTCGGCTGTCAGCTCGAGGGCTCTGCTGCGGCGCGGTTCCTCGACGGTGTGCGCGAGGAGCACGTCGGGATCGCGGCACGTCTCACCTACCCGGACGGCACTGTGATCGAGGTCGAGCGCACCACCATCGGCTACCGCTCTACGGGCTCGGGCCCGGCCCACAGGAGCTCGTCGCTGTCCGGGCTCATCCGGCAGGTGCCGGAAGACGCCATCGAGATCGAGTCGGAGCTGCTCGACCACGACGAGCTACGAGCGGCCATGGTGGAGGCGCAGCGGCTCCCTCGCGTGCTGCCCGAGATCAACGGACGGCGCTGGCCGAGCTGGCCCTGAGTGACGCGATCGAGGCGAGGAAGTCCCCGCCAGGTGCGCTACTTCCGGTCTAGGCGCTCGAGGACCTGCGCTGGAGTGAAGACGGGTATCTCGTCGGCAAGGTCGGTGAGGTGATGGTCGCCCGACACGATGAGCGCTTGTTGAGCGGCGGCGAGAGCGATCACGTAGTCGGCGCCTGGGTCGGCCGAACGAACCGGCGGGGGAGTGCCCGGATCCTCGACGAAGGTGGCCGCCCGTCGCAGCAGCAGGATCAGCTCTTCGCGCTCGTCTTCGCTCACCCGGCTCGCCAGCTTCTTGTAGCCGAGCGCTCGGTCCAGCTCTTCGAGGAGCATCGGCGACACGACGAGCTCGACGCTGCCATCGAGCCATCGTCTCAGCACCTCAGCGGGCCTACCGGAGGGGGAGAGCACCGCCGAGATGATGACGTTTACGTCGAGGACCGCCCGCACGCTCAACGCTTGCGGCGGGACCGACGCGACGCCTGCTGCGCTTCGAGGGCGAGATCGGTGGCGGCCGCCTCGTCGAGGTCGTTCCGGGCCCACAGGTTCTCGAGTAGGTCGAGGCCCAGCTCCCGTCGGACGGCAGCTTCGATCACCTCGCTGTCGCCCTTCCCCTCACGAGCGGCGCGCACCTTGACGGCACGGAGCACGTCCTCATCAATGGTGAGCGTCGTCCGAGTCTTCGCCATCTATGCATCATAACGTCAGTGCATCATCGTGGGTCTGGAGACTGCCCCGGGCCCGAGTGCCTACAGCTCGACTGCGTCCTCGTCGGCCTGGGCCGCGGCCGCGCCCAGGAACCGGTAGGACCACTCTTGGGCCAGAGGGCGGGTCTCGCAGAAGACGATCGGCACGTTGGGATAGCGAACCTGCGCAGCCGCCAGCATCTCGGCCACCATCGACGGGGCCACGTGCTCCAGGCGGAACACGTCGGCCCAGCGGTCCTCGATCACCACGGCGGCGCGCCGAGCGGTGGCGAGATCGGCCAGCCGGAGCAGCAGGCTGCCGTCCACGACGTTGGCCGCCACCTCTGCCAGCTTCTTGCGCTCGACGACGCCCACGAGCTCTCCGCCGACCTCCACCGCGTAGTCGCCCACCGTCAGCGCCCGCTTGACGGTGGTGGCCTGCTGGCGCTCGAACTTCCAGGCGTAGCGCTCTCGGGTGTCAACGATGATCTCGAGGACGCCGGCCGTGCTGCGTCGAGTTGGCAGCCGCATGCCGGGTCGGGTCTTGCGAGTCGTCTTGGCGGTCTGCCAGAAGATGCCCTCGCGCCCGCCCTTCAGCGTCGTGACCACCAGCTGTGAGCGGTTCTCTCGGTAGCGATCCAGCACCAGGTCGATGGCGACGCCGCGTCGCACGCAGGATCGCACCGCCACCTCCTCGATGATCTCGGGATCGTCCGGCCAGGCGGCCCGGTGGCAGTACACCTTCGCGGTTCGAGGCCACATGTCCTTGGCCTTCAACACCAGCGGCGTCGGCGAGGTGGGGACCCACAGCAGGTAGGGCAGCGTGGAGTCGGGCTCAGGGTTGCGGGCGATGCGAAAGACCTGCTGCACGCTCCAAACGCTACGACAGGGCTGCCACTCCCTCGCGCCCGCTCGGCTTGGTCGACCGGACAGGCGCGTCGGATGGTGTCAGACACCATTCGACGCGCATCTAGGGGTGTCGAGCGTGAGCGTAGCGGGCCATGTCGAACGTGACGTTCGTCACATTTGCGGCGCTTGCGGACTAGGTTGCGGCCGGCGGGCAGTGAGCCAACCGGGGGTCTGCCATGTTCGGACGTGCCACACGTCGTGCCCGAGTCGTCGCGCTTGCAGGGGTGCTGGCGGCGGGGTCGGTCACCGCCGTCGTCGGGGCCACGCCGGCCGCCGCCGACGGCCCCGATGTCGGAGCGCCCTGGGTCGTCAGCCTCGGCGACTCGGCCATCTCCGGGGAGGCCGGCCGGTGGGCCGGCAACACGAACGACTCGTCGAGCAAGGTCGACGCCGGTGGTGCCGACGCCTACTTCGACAACGCCGCCAACAACGGTGAGCAGATCCCGGGCTGCCACCGCTCCGAGTCCGCTGCGGTCCACCTCGGCGGCGCGGTCAGCTCGCTGAACCTGGCCTGCTCCGGGGCACGCACGTCCACCCACGGTGGGGGCGACGCCGACTTCAAGCCCGGCATCGACTTCTACAACGGCCCCTACGGCAAGGGTCAGGCCCTCGCCCTGCAGGAGTTCGCCAGCACGCACAACGTGGAGATGGTGTCGCTGCTGATCGGCGCCAACGACTACGGCTTCGCCGACATCCTGCAGACCTGCTTCTTGAACTGGTACTTCTCGCCGTCGTGGTGGCCGAACTACTGCCACGACGACAGCGACATCAAGAGCCGCTTCACGTCCAGCAACATCACCGCCAAGACCACCGCCATCCGCGACGCCCTCCTGCGGGTGCGCCAGGCCATGGCCAACGCCGGCTACGCGGACTCGTCGTACACGATCATGCTGCACACCTACTGGTCGCCGGTGCCCAACGGCTCGGCCAACCGCTACCCGCAGACCGGCTACACCCGGCAGACCGTCGGCGGCTGCGGCATGTGGAACCGCGACGCCGACTGGGCCAACAGCACCGTCGTGCCCACCTTCAACACCTCGGTGCGCAACGCCGCCGCCCAATCCGGCCTCAGCAACATCGAGATCCTCGACCTGCAGTCGTCGCTCAACGGTCGTCGGCTCTGCGAGAACACCGTCGGCCTGCTCGAGGAGAAGGGCGTCGCGTCGTGGACCTCCGCGGGGGCGGTCGACAAGACCGAGTGGGTGAACCAGCTCCGCACCACCAGCACGGTGTTCGGTCCGTACCAGATCCAAGAGAGCGTCCACGCCAACTACTGGGGCCAGCTGGCCATGCGCAGCTGCATGCGCCAGGCGTACAACAGCGGCGTTCCCCGCGGCGGGCGCTGCGTGCGTGCCGCCAACGGCCTCAACTCCTACGGCGAGCCCAACATGGCGCTCCAGTAGCCCGGTGAGCGCGCGTGGCCGCTCGCGCCGAGAACGCGCTGCGGCCACGTGCGCTCGCGGTGCGAGCCTTACGGCATGGAGGTCCAGCCGCCGGTCGTGCCCGTGCTCGCGCCGGGCGTGCACTCGCTGGTGCTGGTGGAGGGGCGCAGCGACCTCGCCGCGCTGGAGGCGCTCGCGGTGCGGCGAGGGCGAGACCTCGCGGCGGAAGGCGTCGTGGTCGTCTCCGTCGGAGGGGCCACCTCGATCGGACGGTTCCTCGACCACTTCGGACCAGCCGGGCTCGACCTGACGCTGGCCGGGGTCTGCGACCTCGGCGAGGTCGGCGCCTACCGGCGGGCGCTCGAACGAGCGGGCGTGGGGTCCGACCTCGAAGAGCTCGGCTTCCACGTCTGCACGGTCGATCTCGAGGACGAGCTCATCCGGGCCCTCGGCGCGCCTGCGGTCACGGAGGTGATCGACGCCGCGGGCGAGCTGAGGTCGTTCCGCACCCTGCAGCAGCAACCGGCCCAGCGGGACAGACCCATCGAGGCCCAGCTGCACCGCTTCATGGGCAGCAAGGGCGGCCGCAAGGTCCGCTACGCCCGCCTCCTCGTCGACGCCCTGGACCTAGCCGCCGTACCCCGCCCCCTCGA
>DATCYI010000104.1:0-2403 GCA_036570385.1 Acidimicrobiales bacterium
GACGTCACCGCCAAGCGCAGCGCCCGCGTCGCGGCCATGACCGGCATCGAGCGCACCCGCGACGAGCGCGACCTCGATGCCCGCGAGTTCCCGCCCGTCCTCGACCTCGTCGCCCCCGCGATCGGCTTGATCGGCCTCATCGCCGCGGGCATCGACGCCGGCGATCCGGCGCTGCTCTCCGTCGTGCGGACCGTCGTCGGCGCGGCGTTCCTCGGCTCGGTGACCGATGCCATGCTGCTCGGGCACTGGTACCTGGTGCAGCCGGGCATGCCCCGCGCTCCCTTGATCGAGCTGGTGCGCTGGGTGGGCGCGATCTGGCCCTTCGAGGTCGCGGCGATGCTGTGGCCGACGGGCATGGTGAGCGTGCTCAACGGGTCGATCGACGACGGCTACAACGGCCTGCTCGGCTGGATGTGGATCACGTGCGCGGTCACCACGATCGGCTTGGTGGTGGTCACCCGCCTGGCCCTCAAGGAGCGGCAGTACTCGGCGGTGATGGCCGCCACCGGCCTGCTCTACCTCGCGATCCTCACCGCCTTCGGCACCGACCTCGTAGCCCGCGCCGTCCTGGCCTGACTCGAAGTCATCGTCCAGCGCATGCTCGCTAGCGGGCCAGCGCCTCGGCCAGCTGGGGGACAACGAGGTCGATGGCGAACGGGAGGCTGAGCGGGCTGTCGAAGCCGAGGGCGCCGGCGAAGGGCGACTCGAAGCCGCCGAGGTAGACGACCCGACCCTCCTTCACGGCGTCGAGCGACTGGAACAGCGGGTCCGACTCGTAGGTCTCCTCGTCGGCACCGACCACGACGAGCAGCTCCTGGTCGAGGAGGTCGACCTGCTCGCTGCTGATCTCGCCGGTCACCGCCGGCATCTCGAAGCCGAGCGACGTGAACAGCCCCACTCTCGGATCCTGTGGCTCGAGCAGGTAGTAGGCGGATGGGTCGGCCGCGAACTGGATGGCCAGCGTGGTGCCGACGAAATCGGGGTGGGCCCCGCGGGCCGCTGCGAACTTGCCCTCCACCTCGGCGACGAGCTCGTCGGCCCGGTCCGACATACCGAGCGCACGCCCGACGTCCCTCGTGTGGTCGGCCCAGAGCGATCCCACGGAGGGCTCGACGACGGTGGGCGCGATGGCGGCGAGCGTCTCGTACTCCTCCTTCTCCAGGTACGAGTAGGCGAGGATCAGGTCGGGCTGAGCCGCGGCGATGGCCTCTAAGCTCAGCTCGCCCGCCGGGTTCGACACCTTCTCCGGGTCGACGCCGTCGAGCGCTTCCTGCGCCCAGGGCCGGCTCTCCTCCTCGAACGTGCCGATGAAGTCACGCACCCCGACAGGGACGATGCCGAAGGCGAGGGCGTAGTCGGCGTCGTTGAACCCGGCGGTGACGACGCGCTCGGGAGCTTCGGGGATCACCGTCGTCCCGTAGATGTGCTCGATGGTGACGGGGAAGGCCCCGCCTGCGTCGGGGTCGGACGCCGAGGCGCTGTCGTTGCCGTCGTCCCCACATGCGGCGAGGCCGCCGAGGCAGGCGAGCAGGGCGAGGATCAGGGCTGCACGTCGGATCATGGCGGCATGCTTATTAAGCACGCCTCACGAAGTCAATTAGGCCTAGTGTCCTCAGTGCCGAACGAGGCGGGAAGCTGGTCGACCTCGATCTGGCCCATGCCGACGTGGAGGTCGAGCTTGATCGTGCCGGAGCGCTCGTCACCGTCCACGACCTTCTGGTCCGACACCGAGACGCCGTCGTTGATCACCCCGAAGAGGTTCGACTCGCCGGCGCCCACCCTCGTGGCGACCTCGATCTCCACGCCCGCGGGCAGCTCGACGGTGAGGTTGCCGAGGCCCACCGAAGCGTCGATCTCCAGGGTCTCGCCCCTGTCGACGCGGACCTCCGTGAGGTCGAGCGTGCTCTCGCCGATGCTCAGCTCGTAGCTGTCCTCGACCTCCTCGATCGAGCTCGGCGCCCACGTGCGATCGCCGATCGGGCCCGACAGCGGGATGTCGACCGCGGAGATCACGAGCAGCGTCCCGCCGATCAGCACCGCTGGCGCGATGAGCGCCCAGGCGCCGCCGACGACCGCGCCGAGCACGAAGCCGATGCCGACGATGCAGAGCGCGACGGCCAGCGAGGTCTCGAGGGTGACGCCGGCGATCCACGCCACCCCCGCCCACAGGAGCAGGGTGCCCATCACGGCCGGACCGAGCATCCGACGGCGGCGGCACGGCGGGGCCTCGCTGCCGCTCGGGCCATGGGGATCTTCGCCCCACGGGTACGGGGTCGTGCGGCCGGTGCCGTCGCCGCCGTCATCGCCGTCGGAGCCGGTGGCGGCCGACCACGGAGGCAGCGGGGTGGTCGGGTCGGCGACGGAGGCGTCGGTCTCCGTGTCGGCGTCGGCCGTGCCCGGCTC
>DATCYI010000105.1:0-2177 GCA_036570385.1 Acidimicrobiales bacterium
CGTGGGCCGCTGGCAGAACGACTGCGGCTGCCACACCGGCGGCCACGAGGGCTGGACCCAGGCCTGGCGGGCACCGCTGCGCCACGCCCTCGACGTGCTGCGCGACTGGGGCATCGAGGTCATGGCCCGCCGCGGCCCCGACCTGCTGCACGATCCGTGGCTGGCCCGTGACGCATACGTGAGCGTGGTGGTGGGCGCCCGCTCGTTCGACGACTTCGCCGCCGAGCACGTGACCGGCGATCCGGCACCGGCCCTGGCCCTGCTCGAGGCGCAGCGCTTCGGGCTGCTCATGTACACGTCGTGCGGCTGGTTCTTCAACGACATCGCCGGCATCGAGACGGTCCAGATCCTGCGCTACGCCGCGCGGGCCATGGACCTCTACCGCGAGGTCGGCGAGCACCCGCCGGTCGAGGAGTTCCTGGCCGAGCTCGGCCGTGCCGTCAGCAACGACCCTGCAGCCGGCGACGGCCGCCAGATCTGGCACGACCAGGTGGACGCCGCCCGCCCCTGACCGCGTCGAGTGGTGTCAGACACCATTCGACGCGCGGCGGAAGGGTTGGAGGGCGCCGGTAGGGTTCCGGGTCGTGGAGACGGCGATCCAGACGTGCTACCGACACCCTGATCGCCGTGCGGGCGTGGTCTGCCAGCGCTGCGATCGCCCGATCTGCCCCGACTGCATGAACCAGGCGTCGGTCGGGTTCCACTGCCCGGAGTGCACGCGCTCGTCGGGGCAGAAGATCGTGCGCCCCAACCAGCTGATCAGCCGGCCCATCGTCACGCAGGTCCTGATCGCGCTGAACGTGGCGGTGTTCGTCTACGGCCTCGGCGGCGGCGGGCTCAGCACCAGCCAGGACATGACGATCGACGGCGGCCTCATCGCCCGCGGCTGGACCGGCACGGAGCTGGTCGGCGTGGCGGAGGGGGAGTGGTGGCGGCTCGTCACCTCCGGCTTCCTGCACGCCAACCTGATCCACATCGGCTTCAACTGCCTGGTGCTCTACCAGCTGGGGCAGGTGCTCGAGCCGGTGCTCGGGCGGCTCCGCTTCGGCGCCGTCTACTTCGCGTCGATGCTCACCGGTTCGTTCGGCGTGCTGCTGCTCAGCCCCGACAGCCTCACCGTCGGAGCCTCGGGCGCCGTGTTCGGCCTCATGGGTGCGGCGCTGGCCGTGTTCCGGGCCCGAGGCATCAACCCGTTCGACACCGGCCTCGGCGGCGCCGTGATGATCAACCTGCTCATCACCTTCACGCTGCCCGGCATCTCGGTGGGCGGCCACGTCGGCGGGCTCATCGGCGGCTTCATCGCCGGTTGGATCCTGACCGACCTCGGCCCACGGGTGCTGAAGGACCCGAACGTGGCCCTCGGCCTGGTCGTCCTGCTCGGTGCGGTGGCCGCCGGCGCCGGCATAGCCATCGCCTGACCAACGCCTTCAGGTGAAGCGGCGCTGCAGGTTCCGCAGGTTGCGGCGCCACACCCAGGCAAGCACGGGCTTGCTCACCAGCGCCCCGACCGGCCCGCCCAGCCAGATCGGGTAGACGAGCTTCTCCTTCCAGGTGAACTGGGTGCGTCCGCCGCGCGCCTTCTTGAGCGTGAAGCGGCCGGTGCCGGTGACGATGCCTGTGTGGCGCACGCCCATGGCCTTGCCCGGCCTCCACTCGGTGATCTCCATGACGTCGGTTAGGCGGATCGGGCCGACCTTGGTGTCGCACTCGAAGGTGGTGCCCACGCCGCTGCGCTGGTCGGTGAGGAAGCGGATGGCGACCGCATCGGCCATCCACTCGGAGTGCGTGGCGAGGTCCTCGAGGTCGCGCCACACCGCGTCCGGCGGCGCCGCCAGCATCGTCGTAACCCGGATCCGTGCCACCGCCGCCGACCGTAGACGTTTAGGCGCGGGCCCCTGCCGTCAGCTCAGGGACGAGGCGGCGGCTTCGAGGACGAGGGCGGTGGCGCAGAGGAGGTCCTCGCTGGCGTCGGGCCCCACGAGCTGGACGCTGGCGGGGAGGTGGCCGCCGGTCGGTGCCGGCAGGGCCAGGGCGGGGTGTCCGGCGAGGTTGACCGGGACGTTGGTGGTGCGGGTGTCGGGCGTGGGGCCGTCGAGCGGCGGGGCGAGGGTGCGCAGCGTGGGCCACGCCAGCACCGGCGTCCGGGCGAAGGCGGCGGCGAGCTCGGCCCGCCAGGG
>DATCYI010000106.1:0-4885 GCA_036570385.1 Acidimicrobiales bacterium
GGCCAGCGCCGCGACGGGCAACGGCCGCCAGGCCGCCACGACCAGCGCCGCGGCCAACACCAGGGCGTCGCCCCGCGAGAGGAGCGCAAGCACCAGCGCGGCCGCAGCCGCGGCGAGGCGCAGAGACGTCATGGTCAGGCCGTTCCGAGCAGGAACGTGCGGGCCAGGTGGTTCCACGAGCACGAGGGGCAAACCTCGACGACGTAGCAGGCGAGGCGCTTGCGGCCCTTCGTGAGCTTGGTGAGCTCGCCCTTGGCGGTGATGCAGCGCCCCGAAGCGGGCAGCCGGTCGCCGAAGGCGTAGGTGACGAGGACGATGTTGTCCTCCTCGCAGATCGGGCACTCCATCGAGGTGGGCTCGCTGGCCGCCGCGGCGGCCCGCTTGAGCTCGGGGTGGGCGTCGCAGACCTCGTGGCGGGCCAGGCGTCCCTTGCGGTACTCGGAGACGACGCCCATCCGGGCCAGGCGGTAGTCGATGACTCCCCCCGGCCCCTGCTGACCGGATCCGCGGATCTCATCCGGACGAAACGTCACAGAACGAGGCTACCGGCCGTTCCGCCGGGCGTCCCGCGCCGCCGAGACAGCGGCGACCGCCCATCCGCTCGAGTCCTTGTGCTTGACGGGAGGTCACGCGTCGTACACTCTGTTCGTTACATCGAATCGATACATCGACCTGATGTAGCGATCGACCACCTCCTCATGATCGACCTCGCCATCCTCGGCCTGCTCACGGAGCAGGAGCTCCACGGCTACGAGCTGAAGAAGCGGCTCTCCGAGCTGTGGTCGAGCCGCGCCTCCGTGAGCTTCGGCTCGCTGTACCCGGCGCTGGCCCGGCTGGAGGCCCAGGGCTGCGTGAAGGCCGTGGAGGAGCGCACCACCGTGCCCAGCGGACCCATGACCGGCTCCCTCGTGGGCGAGCTGGCCGCCTTCCGCGCCCGGGTCCGCGACACCGGCATCGTCAAGGGGTCCGGGCGGGGCAAGAAGGTCTACGGGATCACCGACCTCGGTCGTGAGCGGCTCGTCGAGCTGCTCTCCGACCCGGACGTCAGCGACGATCGCACCTTCACGCTGCGCGTCGCCTTCGCCCGCCACCTCGAGCCCCGGGCCCGCCTGGAGCTCTTCGAGCGCCGCCGCACCGAGCTCCTCGGCCGCCGCGACGACATCCGCCGCCGCACCGCCGGCGACGCCCGGCCCCGCCGGATCGACACCTACCTCGGCGCGCTCCTCGAGCGCGACGCCGACCAGCTTGCCAACGACCTCGCCTGGCTCGACCGACTCATCGAGTCCGAGCGCAACCAGGCTCTCTCCCAGGAGGAACAGCAATGACCACCGGAATCCGCCTTGCCATCGCAGGCATGGGCAACTGCGCCAGCTCCCTGGTTCAGGGCCTCAGCTACTACAAGGAAGCCGATCCGAGCGATCGCGTGCCCGGCCTCATGCACGTCGTGCTCGGCGGCTACCACATCCGTGACATCGAGCTCGTCGCCGCGTTCGACGTGGACGCCACCAAGGTCGGCCTCGACGCCTCCAAGGCGCTCCAGGCCGAGATCAACAACACGATCCGCTTCGCCGAGGTCCCGCACCTCGGCGTCGAGGTGATGCGCGGCCCGACGCTCGACGGCTTCGGCGAGTTCTACCGCGAGGTCGCCGAGGAGAGCCCGGCCGAGGCCGTCGACGTGGCCCAGGTCCTGCGTGACTCCAAGGCTGACGTGCTCGTCTCGTACCTCCCGGTCGGCTCCGAGGAGGCTCAGCGCTACTACGCCCAGGCCTGCCTCGACGCCGGCGTGGCGTTCGTGAACGCCATCCCCGTGTTCATCGCCTCCGACCCCGAGTGGGCCGAGAAGTTCCGCACCGCCGGCATCCCGATCGTCGGCGACGACATCAAGAGCCAGGTCGGCGCCACCATCGTGCACCGCACGCTGGCCCGCCTCTTCGAGGACCGCGGCACCACGATCGACCACACGTACCAGCTGAACTTCGGCGGGAACATGGACTTCATGAACATGCTGGAGCGCAAGCGCCTGAAGTCCAAGAAGATCTCGAAGACGCAGTCGGTCACCAGCCAGATCGACCAGGGCATCAGCGACCGCGACGTCCACATCGGCCCCTCGGACCACGTCCCGTGGCTCGACGACCGCAAGTGGGCGCTGATCCGCCTCGAGGGCCGCAACTTCGGCGACGTGCCGCTCAACGTCGAGCTCAAGCTCGAGGTGCACGACTCCCCCAACTCCGCCGGCGTGATCATCGACGCGGTCCGCTGCGCCAAGATCGGGCTCGACCGAGGCATGGGCGGCCCCCTCGAGGGCCCGAGCGCCTACTTCATGAAGAGCCCCGGCAGGCAGTACCGCGACGAGGAGGCCCACCGCCTCGTCGAGGCCTACGCCAACGGCGAGGCCGACCTGAAGTAGCTCACCACGAGCTTGCAGTGCGACAAGGGGCGGCCCGCCGAGGGCCGCCCCTTCCGCGTCCACAGAGCGACGTTGGGGGCACCAGTGCACGCCACGCCTGCACCCACGCCCCCAACCTCTGGGTCAGATCGAACGGAGATCGGCGGAGACGGCGCGGTGGTCGCTGACGGGCAGGTCGTGCACGGCGGCGGACTCGACGGTGGCACCGGCGACGAGGACGTGGTCGATCCGGGTGGTCGGGGCTGCTTGGCGGGTGCTGTGGGTCGGGGGGCCGGTGACGAGCTGGTAGCCCTCGGCGCTCGACCACGGCAGCACCGCAGGCGACGACAGGTTGAGGTCCCCCAGCAGGACCCGCGGCAGGGGCCAGCCTGCGAGCTCGTCGAACACGGCCACCAGCTGGCGACGCGCCACCGACCCGCTCGTCGACAGGTGGGTGCAGGCCACCGTCCAGCGCTCCCCCGCCACTGCGACCTCGGCCACGACAGCGACCCGCGGCTCGCCCCAGCCCGGCAGCGCCACCACCCGGGAGCGCATCACCTCGCCGCGCACCACCAAAGCGACGCCGTACTGGCCTCCGCGCTCCAGAGCCGGAGCCCACATGAGCTCGGCACCCAGGCCGCCAGCGAGGGCCTGTGGCTGGTCGGCGCGCCCGGAGCGTCGGCGGCCACGGTCGAGCTCCTGGATGGCGTAGACGTCGCCCTGGAGCGCCCGCAGGGGGGCCACGGCCCGCCCGATGTCGGGCTCGCCATCCGGGTTCGGTCGCCCGTGCTGGGCGTTCCAGCTGACGGCGCGCATCGCCACCAGCCTTGCACCTTGGCGACGGGAGCCGAGCCGACGGGTCAAGATGGCTGACATGCGAAGCCGCTTCTCAGTCGCCGCACCCGCCGGCCTCGACCTCCCGACCGACGTGGTCACCTACGGCCCTGACGTGCCCCGCGAGGACACGCTGAAGCTGCTGGGCAACGTCGAGGGCAAGCGCATCCTCGACCTCGGCTGCGGGGCCGGGCACAACGCCATCGCCTTGGCCAAGCAGGGCGCGAAGGTGATCGCGGTCGACGAGTCGTCCGACCAGGTCGCCGAGGCCCGGGCGGCCGCGGAGCGCGAGGACGCGAAGGTCGAGCTGCACCACCTGCCGCTGGCCGAGCTGGCCTTCATCCGCGCCGAGACCATCGACGGGGTGATCTCGGCCTTCGGCCTCGCCCCCATCGACGACCTCGACCGGGTGTTCAGGCAGGTGCACCGGGTGCTGCGCCAGGAGCACCCCCTCGTGCTGTCGTTCCCGCACCCCGCCTTCGCGGTCGTCGACGGCGCCGACGCCGAGCGCCAGGTGCAGCGCTCCTACTGGGACACCGCGGCGATCACCGCCGCCAGCGACGACGGCCCGGCCGACGTCCCCCGCACGATCAGCGCGCTGTTCACGAGCCTCGGCCGGGCCAACTTCCGGGTCGACACCCTCCTCGAGCCCGAGCCCGACAGCACCAGCGACCGCCGCAGCGCCCAGTGGACTGACTCGATGTCCTACCTGCCCGCAACGCTGATCATCCGGGCCCGCAAGCAAGGCATCTGACCCGAAGGTCGGACCAGGCGCTGCAGACATGGAGATCGAGGCCAGGCTGGCCATCCTCGCGGTGGGGTTGGTGCTCACCTGGGCGGCATGGCTGACCGACCGGCATCGCCGGGCGCTCACCGACGTCGCCACCACACCGGCCGCAGCGGTGTTCGCGGGCCACAACGAGGTCGCCGGTCGAGCCTGGTCGGCCGCGCCGCTCACCAGCCACCGCGGGCGGGTGCACTCCATCTGGTGGACCTACGAGCTGGAAGAGGAGCGCACCCACACCCGCACCGTCACCACCTCCGACGGCAAGGGCGGCACGAACAGCCGCACCGAGACCTACCGCCAGTTCCACACGGTCGACGAGCGCTCCGGATCCCTGCCCGCGCTCGAGGTGGTCGACAGCAGCGGCACGGTGACCGTCCAGCTCGGCGGAGCCAAGGTCGTGCCCCGCCGGAACCTCCGCGAAGAGTTCAAGGACGACAGCCGGCTCCCCGAGGGCTTCTTCAAGCGCATGTTCGACAACCGCACCGGCAAGTACCGGGAGACCGAGGAGGTCGTGGCGGTCGGCGACCGCATCTTCGTCATCGGCGACGCGGTCCTCGACCAGGACACCGCCGCGCCCGTCCTGCGAGCGTCACTCGTCTCGACCCGCAGCGAGGCCTCGCACGTGGGGAACCGCGCGGCCGCCGCCTTCCTCCTCGCGCTGCTGGCGGTCGGAGCCACAGGGGCCGGCACCGCGCTCATCCTGGCGGTCGACCAGGACCCGGGTCCGCTGCACGTCGCCGCTGGTGTCGCCGTGCCGGCGATCGGGCTGTTCGTGGCCTGGCTGGTGACGACCTACAACCGACTCCGGCAGCTCGCCCAGAGCATCGGCAAGGCCCGCAGCCTCGTCGACGTTCAGCTCCGACGGCGTCACGACCTCG
>DATCYI010000107.1:0-3146 GCA_036570385.1 Acidimicrobiales bacterium
CTCCTGGCGCCACACCAGCAGCAGCACCGTCAGCGCCAGTGCGCCGGCGAAGGTCCCGGTCGCCACCCACCAAGGCCCGGGCGCGCCGCGACGGCTCCGTCTCGGCTCGGGGGCCGGCTGCCCGCCCGGCTGGCGGTGATGCGACGATGTGGTGCTCAGAACGACCCTGCGTGGTCAAGCGGACGCGACGTGTGCTGATGGTCATCCTTGGCTCAGGACTCCCTGTCCGCCATCCCCAGATTCGACCATTCTCCAGCCGATCCTGGGGGTTGACACATGTCACCCCCGCCCTCGCAGCAGCGGGCGGCGAGGTAGTGGCAGGGTTGACCACCATCGCAACGTTCCTGCCATACTGTCGCACATGGCTCCGCGCCCCCACACCGTCGCCGTCGTGATCACCCACGGGGTCAGCCCCTTCGAGCTGAGCGTGGCCTGCGAGGTGTTCGGCCTCGACCGCTCCGAGCTGGTCGACCCCTGGTACCGGCTGATGGTCTGCTCGCTCGTCGACGAGCCCGTGCGCACCAAGAGCGGCGGCGGCATGACGGTCAACGCGCCCTACCGCCTGGCCGACGTCGAGCAGGCCGACACGATCGTCATCCCGATGTGGCACGGCGACGACCCGCCCTCCGCCGAAGTGGTCGATGCCCTGCGCGCCGCCCACGCCCGCGGGGTGCGGATGATCAGCTTCTGCAGCGGCGCCTTCCTGCTCGCCCACGCCGGCCTGCTCGACGGGCGCCGGGCCGCCACCCACTGGATGTTCGCGGAGCGCCTGGCCGCGGAGTTCCCGGCCATCGACGTCGAGTCCGACGTCCTCTACGTCGAGAGCGACGGCATCCTCACCTCCGCCGGAACCGCCGCCGCCATCGACCTGTGCCTCCACGTCGTGCGGACCGACCACGGCGCCGAGGTCGCCAACGCGGTCGCTCGCCGCATGGTGGTGCCGCCCCACCGCGACGGTGGGCAGGCCCAGTTCGTCCAGGCCCCCGTCGCCCTCACCTCGGTCGACGACCCGTTCCGCACCACGCTCGACTGGGCCGTCGAGCACCTCGACCAGCCGCTCACCGTCGAGCTGCTCGCCCGCCGGGCCACCATGAGCCCGCGGACGTTCGCTCGCCGCTTCGTCGCCGCCACCGGCACCACTCCGCTGCAGTGGCTGCTCCGCCAGCGGGTGCTGCTGGCCCAGCGCCTGCTCGAGACCACCGACGAGCCCATCGAGCGGGTCGCCCAGCGCTGCGGCTTCGGCACCGCCGCCGGCCTGCGCACCCACTTCGCCCGTCAGCTGGGCACCAGCCCAACGTCGTACCGCCGAACGTTTTCGTCCTCGCTCGCCTTCGGCGAGCTGCGGCGAATTGGCTAGGGCGCTCGCCGTCGTCGTGGTCGTCCTCGCTCGCCTTCGGCGAGCTGCGGCGAGTTGTTTCTTGAGCTCGCCTTCGGCTCGCGCTGAGGGGTTGTGCTCACGACCGGCGGAGCCGGATCGTTCGCGGGTGAGGGGGGTGCGGGGACGCACCCCCCTCACACTCCCCCTAGTGCACAGTCCTCTCGGCTAGTCGTCGTTGCCTTCGTTGCCGTTGCCGTTGTTGCCGTTGCCCTGGTTCCCGTTGTTGCCGTTGCCCTCGCCCTCGCCCTCGCCCTCGTTGCTGTTGCTGGGCTGGGGGCACTGGTCGGCGGTGCCTACGCACCTCGCGTAGCTGCCTTCCAGGCCGGCGTCGGACAGGGACTGGGTGGCCGCCTCGGCCTCGCCGGCGCCGGGGTAGGGGCCGGCGTAGGCCACCCAGAAGCCGGGCGTCAGCGACTCGTGGTCGTCGGAGCGCAGCACGCCTGACGGCAGGCCTGCGTCGGCCACGAGCGCAGCATCGGCTTGGGCCGCGGCCTCATCGCCCTCCGAAGACACGACGGCGATCCAGAACGCCTGGCCCGGGGCCAGCGTGGTCGTGCTGGCCGGCGTCGACGTCGTGGTGGTGGCGCCGGCATCGGGGGCGGCCTGCTCCTCGCTGCGTCCGGGTGGGTCGGCGGGGCCGTCGTCGTCGAAGACGGCTACGACGATCGCGAACGTGGCCGCCGCGACCACGAGGGCGAGGAGCGCGACGAGCACGCCGAAGCGGTTGCGCGTCATCGGGTCAGGCGCCGGGTTCCGGGTTCATGGAGCGCTGGTCAGCGGCCGAACATTGCCAGCCACTCGGCCTCGCTCTTGGGCGTGAACACGAAGTTCCAGCGGCGCGTGTCCTCCATCGTCGCCGACGGCTCGGCTGAGTAGAGGTGGCCGGGGAACAGGACCGCGTGATCGGGGACCTTGGCCAGCTTGGTGGTGAGGCTCTCGTACAGCTTGGCCGGGTCGCCGCCGGGCAGGTCGGTGCGGCCGCAGCCCTCGAGGAAGAGGGTGTCGCCGCTGACCAGGCAGTCGTTGACGAAGAAGCACTGGCTGCCCGGGGTGTGGCCCGGCGTGTGGATCAGCTCGATGGGGATCTCGCCGACCATGACGGTGTCGCCGCTGCTGTGGGCCACGAGGTCGGTCTCGGAGAGGCCGGTGGTGCGCAGCACCCACGGCACCTCGTCGGCCTGCACGTGGATCGGCACCGGAGCGTGGGTGAGGAGCTCGTCGACGCCGGCGATCGTGTGGCCCATCATCGAGCCGCCCACGTGGTCGGGGTGGTAGTGGGTGGCGAGGGCGCCGGTCAGGCGCATGTCGTCGGCGGCGAGGATGTCGAGCAGGCCCGGGATGTCGTAGGCGGGATCGATGGCGACGGCCTCGCCGGTCTCGCGGTCGCCCACCAGGTACACGAAGTTCACCATCTGTCGGGCGATCGGATCTGTGCGGGCGAAGTCCCGGCCGGCCAGGAGCTGCCGGAAGTACAGGCGGTCGTCGCTCATCCCCTCACCCTAGGAGCCAGCTGCCGAACACGCGGTCAGGTGGCGGTGGCGAACCAGGCCCTGAGCGACGAGCGGTAGGTGGCGTCGTAGCGGTCGTACTCGGAGCGCAGCGCGTCGCCGGGCCACCCCTGCGGGAGCAGCTCGGGCGGCAGCAGCGGGTCGGCCTGTAGGTGGCGGAGCACCCCGGCCGACGTGACGAACCCGTCGGCGAGAGCGCTGTCGTCGCCGGCTTCCAGCTCGGGCAGTAGATCGGCCATCTCGGTGCGCAGCTCGTCGGC
>DATCYI010000108.1:0-6619 GCA_036570385.1 Acidimicrobiales bacterium
CAGGTCCGCCTCAGCGACGGTCGCATCCTCGACTTCGCAGAGCCCGGCATCGACTTCCCTGGACAGCACTTCGCCTTCTTGGTGAACGAGCACACCTTCGATCGCGTCGTTCGCCTCCTGCAGGAGTGGCAGCAAGACCACTGGGCCGATCCCGCGCAGCGACGCCCCGGCGAGGTGAACAACAACCACGGCGGGCGAGGCGTGTACTTCCTCGACCCCTCTGGCCACTACCTGGAAGCGCTGACCGCCAGATACGACGGCTCGTCCCTCACCTGAAGAGTCGCACTACCGAACCGGTGACCGCACGACCGGCTCGGCCAGCACTCATCGCACAGGCTCCAGGACGTCATACACGGTAGACTCCTTGTATGACGATGTTCAGCTTCCGGGTCGGCGACCGTGAAGCCGCGGAGGTCCGACGGTGGTCCGAAACCCTTGGCATCGAGCGCTCCGAGCTCCTGCGCGAGGCCCTTCGCCAGCACCTCGATCGGCTGGCATCAGAGGGCGACGCCGACCGTTGGGCCGCGGCACCGCTCGACGAGGGCGAGGGGGCGCTGAGCGAGATCGCCGATTGGGGTCCTGCGGAGGACTGGTCGGACTGGACGATCGATGCAGCGCGGTGAGATCTGGTTCGCGGCGACGCCAGGCGGGGACCGTCCCGTCCTGGTCCTGACCCGGGACCCGGTGGCAGATCGCATCGGAGCGATAGTGGTTGCCGCCCTCACTCGAGCACGGCGTGGCCTCGCATCCGAGCTCGAGCTGACGCCAGCGGACGGGGTCCCCACCGACTGCGTGGTCAACTTCGACAACGTCCACACGATCCCTCGGCAGTCGTTCCGCAGGAGGGTCACGACGCTGTCGCCGCCTCGCATGGCCGAAGCCTGCCGCACGCTCCAAGCAGCCACGGGCTGCTGACCCCATCGCCAGCGCGGCCTCGGCGCTGACAGTCGAGCGGATCGCTAGCTCGACGAGTTCCGTCCGGATCTGATCGCGAGGTCGTCGGGCCAGTCGCCTGGACCTGCGGCCCTCGGACTCACTGCCTGCAGACCGACGATGGGGCCCCAGAGCGGCACGGGGCGTCCTGGCAGATCTGGTGCGAGGTCGCGCTCGGATTAGTTGTTGCGTGGGGAACACCAGTTCGGTATGATGTGGGTCTTCCCCTTCGGGACCTGGTTGCTGGTCCCCATCCGTGAGCGATCGCGCGCCCGAAGGAGGACTGCCACATGGGAATCGTCGACACCGACGACGCTCAGGCGAGCCCACTGGATGTGACCGAGCGCGCTGTCGCCTGCCTGGCCGGCCTGGATCTCGACGGCGTGCCGGCTGGGGAGCTGAGCTCGCTGGTCGAGCGGTTCCAGCATCTTCGGTGTCGGCTCGAAGCCGCGGAAGCGTCGGTCCTGTCGCGCTGGGATGCCGCGAAGGCGTACCGGCTCGATGGGGCGAAGACGGCGGCGGCGTGGCTGGGTTGGAAGCACAACCTCCCCGCCGAGACCGCCCGCCAGCGGGTGCGTCACGCCCGCGCGTTGCGGAGCCTGCCCGCCATCCACCAAGCATGGGCGGACGGCGAGATCGACCGCTCCCACATCACGACCCTCCTCGGCGCGCGCAACGGCCGGACGGCGGAGGCGTTCGACCGGGACCACAAGGTGCTCTTGGATGCGGCGAAGGGTCTGGGGTTCAGGGACTTCAAGAGCTTCCGGGACCGTTGGATGGGCACCGTCGACCCCGACGGTGCTGAGCGCAACGCCGACAACCAAGAAGCCGCCCGCGAGGCGTACCTCGCCCAGAGCATCGACGGGATGTGGTTCGGTCGCATCACCCTCGACCCCGTACGCGGCACGATCGTCAACGAGACCCTCGCCATGATCGAGCGGGAGCTGTTCGAGATCGACTGGGCCCAAGCCAAAGACCGCCTCGGCCGCAAACCCACGTTGGACGAGCTGGACCGCACCCCTGCCCAGCGGCGAGCTGACGCACTGACCGAGATGGCCATCCGCGCCCGCACCGCACCCCGGGACGGGCGGCGTCCGGCGCCGTTGTTCACGGTGGTGATCGACTACGAGACCCTGAAGGGCCCGGTGTGCGAGCTGTGGAACCGCACCAACATCACTCCCGGCACCGCCGCCAAGTGGCTCACCGGCGCAGACGTCGAACGCATCGTCTTCGACGGCAAGTCACGCGTGATCGACGTCGGAGCGCAACGACGGTTCTTCCGCGGTGCTGATCGACGGGCGTTGCAGCTCGAGAACCGGACGTGCTGGCACCCCACCTGCGACGAGATCCCACAGCGCCCCCAGGTCGACCACATCCACGAATGGTCCAAGGGTGGCGCCACCATCCGCATCAACGGCCGCTGGGGCTGCAGCTTCCACAACGAAGAGCGCAACCAACAACCCCGCGACAACACCAGCGACGCCGACGAAGACGGCGACTCCGGCTGAGGTGCTGTCATGCTGGGTCGCATGGACCCGCGCTTGAAGCCGGCCGCGGTCGGGGTGGCCGCCGGCATCATCTCCGTCGTTCTGCCTGAGGGGATCGGCCCTGTCGTGATCGTGGCCGCAGCCCTCGCCGCGGGGTGCCTGCTTCCCTCAGCGCCGATGCAGGCCGCGGTGCTGTTCCTGCTGCCAGCGCTGGTGCTCGGCGCGGTCCGCTTCGCGATCGACGACGGCGCGGAGGTGAGCGGCGGGCTCGCCGTCGGGGTGGTGATGGCCCTCATCTTCGTGGCGATCTTCACCCACGTCGGTGCCGGCATCGCGATGCGGCGCAGCACCTGACATGGCCGACCTCCGCCAGATCGTCGTGGACAGCAGGCATCCGGCAGCGCTGGCACGGTTCTGGGAGGCTGCGCTCGACGCGTTCGAGATCCGCGCCTATGACGAAGCTGAGATCGCTCGACTCGCCGCGTCCGGACGAACGCCGGAGACCGATCCGTGCGTCATCCTCGACGGTCCCACGCTCGAGATCTGCTTCCAAGAGATGGACGTCCCCCAGATGTCCAAGAAGCCGATGCACCTGGACGTCGCGTCTCTAAATCGAGTCGAGGAGACGGCCCGTCTCGTGGCCCTCGGCGCATCGATCGTCGAGGTCTTCGACGCCCACACCTGGATGCGCGATCCGGAGGGCAACGACTTCTGCGTCACAGACGCTTAGCCGATCAGCGCTTGACGGCGTAGTGGAGGTAGACGACGCCGTTGCCGACCGCTTGTTTCTCCGGAGGCGCAGGTAGCCCAGCTCTGCGGGCGCGGCCGCCACCATCCGTAGCGTCGACATGTGATGAGGCGGTTCGTGGTCATGTCGGGATTGCCGGCGAGTGGGAAGACGACCCTCGGCCAACGGCTCGGCGCCGCCCTTGATCTTCCGGTGCTGGACAAGGACGACTACTTGTCGGCGCTGTTCGCGGAGCACGACGATGTCGGCCCGGAGCTGCGCTCCAAGCTGAGCCGGCAGGCGGACGTGCACCTCGAGCGCGATGCCCGCGAGCGCGACGCAGCCCTGACGATCTCGTTCTGGCGCCGAGCCGAGCTGTCCGCCACGTCAGGTACGCCCACAGACTGGCTGGCATCGCTCGGGATGCTGACCGAGGTGCACTGCAGATGTCCCCCGGTGGTCGCCGCGGCGCGGTTCATCGTTCGTCGGCGCGACTCCGGTCACGGCGACGCCGCTCGAGGCGAAGCAGACCTCGTCGAGCAGTTCGAGGCACAAGCTCGGCTCGGCCCACTCGGCATCGGCCGCACGATCGTCGTCGACACTGAACAGACCGTTGACGTGCGGGGGCTGGCCACGATGCTGTCATCCGGCTGAGCTGGCAGCGACCGCCGCCTCGACTGGCCATCGCCCGTTAACAAGGCAGCCTTGTAGGCTCGGCAGTGTGCCTTGTAGAATTGCTGCATGACCGTGGCGAGCTACCGAGTGTCGGATCGAGGTCAGATGGCCCTTCCGGCTGAGGCCCGTCGGCGATGGGGTCTCACCGACGGCGGGGCCGTCGAGGTCGCCGATCTCGGCGATGCGCTGGTCATCGTGCCCGCCGGGCGAGGCGGGCTTCGTGGTCTCGTGGGCGCGGCCATCGATGAGGCAGGCGGCTATGCGTCACTGGCCGCTCAGGCAGCCTCCGAGGAGCCGGACCTCGCGTGAGCGTCGTCCTCGTCGACGACCACCTGCTCCTGCGCACCCTGCTCGACGACGAGCCACCGGATCTCCGCCCGCCAGGCACCGCCATCGCAACCACCGGACTGTGGTACCACCGACTGTGTCGGGCCCTGGCCGGTCGGGCCGTCATCGGGTCGCTGTCCCGACGGCTCGGCGAGGTCGATGACCACGTCGCGGCCGCCGTGCTCGGGTCTGTCATCTCGCTTCCCGAGACGGTGCAGCTCATGTCCATGCGCACGCTCGGATGGCCGATGGCCAGGCTGCTGAACGCCGGGGCGCGGCTCAACCTGCTGTCGCTCGAAGCGCTGGCGGCGGCCCGCCACCTCTCAGCTGAGATATGCCTGGACGAGCACGACGACAACGATTCGCTGCGCGCTGCGGCGCGCGACTTCGAGGTGAGCGTCCGATCGGTCGGTGCCTGAAGAGCGCAGCGCCGCCGTGGAAGCCCCTCAGCTCTTGACGGCGTAGCGGAGGTAGACGACGCCGTTGCCTACGGCTTGGTTCTCCAGGAGGCTCAACTCGGCGCGGACGCCTCGGGGGACGGCGGGCTTGCCGCCGCCGATGACCACCGGGGGGACGAGAAGGTGGTACTCGTCGACCAGGCCGGCCTGGAAGGCGTGGCCGGCCAGCTCGGCGCCGGCGATGGCGAGATCGCTCGTGGCCGACTCCTTGATCTCACGCACCTGCTCGGGGTCGAAGCTCGCTTCGAGCCGGGTCCGCTCGGTGAAGACGTCGGTCAAGGTCGTGGAGTAGACGACCTTGGACGCCGCCTTCCAGACGTCAGCGAAGTCGGCCGCGAGCTCCGACTCGGCGGCGAAGGCGGGCTCCGTCTCCCAGACCGCCATCGTCTCGTAGATGCGGCGGCCGTAGAGGTAGGTGCCCACCGGACGCATCAGGTCGGTGATGAACTTGAACACCTCGTCGTCGGGCTCGGTCCAGCCGAACTGACCGTCCTCGTCCTCGATGAAGCCGTCGACGGAGATGTTGGACAGGTAGATCAGCTTGGCCATGGTCATCCCCCTGCGACGATCGAGCGGTCGTGTTCTCATCGGTCAGCGCCGCACGGTAGACGGGCGGCTTCTGGCGGACTACGAGCGGGTCGCCGCCGGAGCGGGAACGCCCAAGCGGTCGCGCAGCCAGGTGGCGTCGGTGACGGCGTGGGCGCCCACGTCGTTGTTGAAGTAGGCGTAGACGTCGCAGCCGTCGTCGAGCCACTCGCCCAGCCTGTCCGCCGGCCCCGCCAGCCCGGCCGGGCCGTAGGCGCCGTGGTAGGGCTGCTCCAGCGCGCGCGGTCCGTGGAAGCGGACGTAGGCCCAGTCGGTCGTGCGCTCCCAGGGGTGGTCGGCCAGCAGGTCGTGGACGCAGAGGGCCGCGCCGTGGCGGGCCAGCAGGTCGAACACGTCGTCGTGCAACCACGACGGGTCGCGCAGCTCCACCGCCCAGCGGATCGACCGCGGCGCCACCGAGAGCATCTCGTCGAGCCGCTCGACGTTGCGGCGCCACCGGGGTGGGAGCTGCAGGAGGTTGGGCCCGAGGTGGGCGCCCAGCCGCTCCACGCGGTCCAGGTGCTTGGGGAGCCACGACGCGGCATCGCGCAGCTTCTTGCGGTGCGAGCCGAACTGGCCGACCTTCAGCGCATAGGTGAACCCCGGCGGCGCTTGAGCCGCCCAGCCCTCGACCGTGCTGGCCTCGGGTAGGCGGTAGAAGGTGTTGTTGATCTCGACGGTGTCAAAGCGCTCGGCGTAGAGCTCGAACCAGCGGCGGGCCGGCGCATCGGCCGGGTAGACGACGCCACGCCACTCCTTGTACGACCAACCGGAGCAGCCCACCCGGGCCCGGCCGGTCATGCCGCGCCTCGTAACGCCTGGACCGCTCGCTCGAGGTCCGACACCAGGCCTCCGAACGCTTCGGCGCGGTCGTCGCTCGACCGGCTCCGCAGCACCGCCGAAGGGTGGATGGTGGCGATCACGGCGCGGCCGTCCAGGTCGAGGACCTTCCCGCGGGACACCCCGACCCGAAAGCTCGGTCCGAACAGCGACTGGCCGGCGGTGGCGCCAAGCGCGACCACCACCGTCGGGTCGACGACGTCGAGCTCGGCTGCGAGCCACCGGTGGCAGGCCACGACCTCTGTGCGGTTCGGCTTGTCGTGGATCCGGCGCTTGCCGCGCGGCTTCCACTTGAAGTGCTTCACCGCGTTGGTCACGTAGGTGCGCTCGCGGGCCAGCCCGGCTGCCTCCATCGCGTCGTCGAGCAGCCGGCCGGCCGGGCCGACGAAGGGCTCGCCGGCCAGGTCCTCCTGGTCTCCCGGCTGCTCTCCCACCAGCAGGACCTCGGCGGACGCGGGCCCCTCCCCGAACACGGTCTGGGTGCCGAGGCGCCACAGGTCGCACGCCTTGCAGTCGGCGGCATCTGCGGCCAATAGCTCCAGCCGGGTGCGTCGGGCCATGGCCGCGTCGTACCCCGGGGCACCCCT
>DATCYI010000109.1:0-3477 GCA_036570385.1 Acidimicrobiales bacterium
CGAAGCGCTGTTGCTGCTCGGTCGAGGGGCCGGTCCGGGTGCTCGGCCGAGAACCGAACCGGACATGAGGTGGTCGCCATCGTGGTCATGACCCGAGGTTGCGCCGACGCGCTGACGGTCCACTGCCCTGGCGCTGATCCCTCCGCCGCACCTGTCGGTCCAACCTGTCGAAAGAGAGTGCGGCTATGGGAGCCGGGTGCTGCGCTGAGCCTCGCGTGCCGCGCGGCGCTCCTGCGCCCGCTGCCACTTGTCTTGACGGCTGCGACACGCTTTGCGGCAGAACCGCTGGTTCGCCGAGCGTCGCTCGAACAGCGCCTCGCACCGCCAGTAGGCGCACACCGCCAGCCGCTCCGGATCGAAGTCGGCATCGCTCAGGTGGTCGTCGTCGTCGGGCGCCTCGTCGATGCGGCCAGTCAACCGCAACCCTGCCAGGACCGCACAGCCGTGCGCTCGGCTACGTGAGGGCTGGGAGGTCGAGTCCTACGAGCACGGGCTCCGCCTCCAGGGCGATGCCGAGGTCCGCGTGCACGCGCCCGCGGATCCTACCGGCGAACGTCACGAGCTCCTCCGCGCTGGCACGGCCCGTCACGTTGACGATCCCGAGTGCATGACGGTCGCTCAGGGCGACGTTGCCTTCGCGATGCCCGCGCCCGAACCCTGCTCGTTCGACCAGCCAGCCTGCTGACAGGCGGACGCGGCCACCGACGAGCCAGTGCGGTACCGCATCGGCCGGCACCCGCAGACGGCGGCAGATCTCGTCGAGCTCGACCTCGCTGCACTCTGGGTTCTTGAAGAAGGAGCCTGCGCCCCACGTCTGCGGATCGAGCGGGTCGTGCACCATCGACTTGCGGCGGCGAAGCTCGAGCACGGCGTTCGCGACGTCTTCCGGCCGGTATCCGCTCGGGTCCGCCGCAGCGGTGCGGCTCAGGTGCTCCTTCAGCTCGGCGTAGAGCGGTTGGTGACGGGCATCTGGGTCGAGTCGCAGCCCTGCCCGCGTGACCACGAGCCGCCGCGGCAGCTGGCGCTTCAGCGCCGACTCCCGGTAGGCGAACCCGATGTCGGATACGGAGAGATCGAGCACCGTCGACGTGGTGAGATCGACCGCACGTACCGCCGTGACGAGGTCGCGCAGCTCGTATCCGTAGGCGCCGATGCTCTGGACGACGGCGCCCCCGACGGTCCCGGGGATGCCGACCATCGACTCGAGCCCGTGCCATCCGAGCCGGGCTGACTCGTAGGCGACGCCCGGCCAGTCCGCGGCTCCATCCAGCCACACGATGCCATCGGGATCCGCACGCATCGGGGGTGGCTCGGTCGACCGTGCGCGTAGGAGCAGCACCGTCGACCGCAGGCCGGCATCCGAGATCAGGACGTTGCTGCCCCCTCCCAACAGGAGACCGACGTCGGTAGGTAGCCGGCCTGCGAGCGCGAGCTGTTCGAGCTCCTCGCCCGACTCGATCTGCAGCACGTCCGCGGGACCGCCGACACGGAACGTCGTGTGGCGTGCCAGGGGCTCGGCGGTCAGCAGGCGCATCGCACTCATGATGCCGCCTGACGAAGACAAGCCTTCTAGGCGGGTTTTCCGTCGCGTGGCGGTAACCCCGCCTGCAGGCGTTCAGCGGCCGGCCGGCACGCCGTTCACGGTGGTCGTGACGTATGGAGAGGTCATCGCCCGCACGAGCGCGCTGTAGTCGAGCTGGAAGGTCAGCTCGTCACCGGGGGTCACCGCCAGCTCGCCGACGTCGACGACGAGGTGGTCGCTGGCCGCCCCGAGGAGGCTGACGCCATCGGGCGGGGTCAGGCCGGCGGGGTCGACGTCTTGGTGGCCGAGCGCCAGGATGGCCTGCCGGACCAAGCCTCCGCTGGCGAGGCGAGGCGGTGGGGTGCCGAAGGCTCCCTGGGCGATCTCGCCCCATGGCTGGGCCGGCTTGGTCTTGACCTCGATCACCTCTGCGACCAGGGCGAAGGCGCCCGTGTGCAAGCCTGTGATGGCCTCGCGGTGCAACGGTTCGGTGCCCAGAAGGATGGACTCGCCCAGGCGGAGATCGTCGACCCGGCCGACGTCATCGGTCGTCAACGCCCAGCTGAGGCTCGCCGAGTTGCCGCCCGACACCACCGAGAGGCGGTGCCCGCACGCCGCCTCGACGTCCTCGACGAGCGCCGACAGCTCGTCCATCTTCGACTGGTCCGGCACGACTCCGCTCTGACACGCCAGGTTGGTGCCGATGCCAGCGAGCGTCAGACCGGACAGCTGCCCGACCAGCTGCGCCACCTCGAGCACATCGGTGCTGGCGAGTCCCTCGCGCAGATCGCCGAGCTCGACCATGAGCACGACCTCATGGATGACCTTCTGGTCGTCAGCGGCATCCGACAGCGCCGCGAGGATGATCGGCTCCGTGTTGAGGCTGACGTCGCAGTGGCGGACGACTGCGTCGACCTGGCTGAGCATCGGTGACCGGATCAGCGTGAGAGGCATGGCCATCCCGGCTGCCCGCAGGCGGCCGAGGTTCTCGATCCGCGAATCGCTGAGTCCGGCCACCCCGCCACGGACCATGGCCGCAGCGACATCGGGTGAGCCGAGGGTGGCCTTGGTGACGCCGGTGACCCGGATGCCGCTGGTCGCCAGCCGGTTCACGAGCACTCCCGCGTTGTGAGCGACCTTGTCGAGGTCGACCTCCAGGCGCGGTGCGATCACCGCCCACTCGGCGTCAGGGCCGCGCTCAGGGCGGGGAACGCGAGCAGCACCATGTCGACGAGGCGCTCCAGCGGCCGGGTCAGCGGATCGGTCACGGGGACGCCCAGCGCGTGCTCGAGCTCCTCGATGGTGGCGGTGATCTCGGCATCGTCCATCTGCTCGTGGTTGAGCGTGATGCCGATCACCTTGGTGTCGGCGAAGGCCTCGATGAGCGCCACCTCGCTGGCCACTGTGGGCATGGCCACCATCGGGAAGTCCCCCAGCACCTCGCGCTTCGGCGCGTGCTGCACGATCACGCCGGCGGGTTGGCTTCCGCGCAGGATGTGAGCCGATGTGATGTAGGCGGGGTGGCTGAGCGCGCCCTGGCCCTCCACGACGATGACGTCGGGGTCCTCGCCCTCGAACGCGGCCACCACCTGCGCCTCCACCTCGCCAGAGCAGAACTGCGGGACGAGCGCGTCGAGAGCCACTCCGTACTTCCCGCCCTGGATGATGGTGGTCTGGCCGGTGCCCACCATCACTGCCTTGACACCGCGGGCGTTGAGGGCCCGGACGAGCAGCGTTGCGGTGGTGCGCTTGCCGATCGCGCCGTCGGTGCCGAGCACGGCGATCCGCGGGCAGGCCACGTCGAAGATGCGGCCCGAGAACAGCTTCAGGTCCTTCTTCTCCTTGGGCTGGCGGACGTCCGTCATGGTCACGCCGGCCAGGAGGCTCGCGGCGACGAACTCGGCGTCGTCGTTCAGGAACTCGTGCAGGCCGTTGACGATGTGCATGCCCCGCGC
>DATCYI010000110.1:0-4209 GCA_036570385.1 Acidimicrobiales bacterium
GGATGACCGTGGCCGGGTGCAGCGAAGGCGTCGGCGCGTGCGACGCCGGCGTGGTGTCGCGGATCCAGTAGCTCGAGACGTGGTGGAGCGACGCACCCTCGGAAGCGGCCCGCCGGGCCAGGTGGTGGGTGGGCACGCAGGTGAGCGCGGGGCGCTCAGCCACCGCTTCGAGCAGGTCGATGCCGTCGTCGGCCCAGCGGTCGTCGGAGACCAGCGCGACGTCGTCGACGAACCACTGGCGCGGCTGGCGAACCGACACTGCGCAGCCGACGACCTGGCCGTGGTCGGTGGCGACGCGGACCACCGCGTCGTCGGAGCCGATCAGGTGGGCGAGCCAGGCTCGGTGCAGCTCGTCGGCGCCGGCGGCCGGCCGCCAGTAGACCGGTGACCACGACGCGAGCCGCTGGCGCCCGGCGCGCGTCAGGGCGACGAGAGCCTCGAGGTCGCCTGCCGTCGCCACCCGCGTGGTCCGCATCGCCCCATCTTGCTGCCGACGTGCGACAGCCGCTCGCGGATGGGGCTCGCCCCAGCGGTCGTGAGGCGGTTGTGCAACAGTTCTGCGCGACGCAGGGCACTAGGGAGAGGCGGCCATGCCGATCGAGGGGGAGTACGAGCCGAGCCCTTGGGCCAAGGTCGCCGAGCAGGTGGCGCGCTACGAGTCGAGCGGCGGCACCGACGGCGCGGAGCTCGACGGCGTCCCGTGCGTCGTCCTGTGGACCCGCGGCCGGCGCACCGGGACGGTCCGCAAGTCCCCGCTGATCCGGGTCCGCGACGGCGGCCGCTACGCGGTGGTGGCATCCATGGGCGGCGCACCGAAGCACCCGACCTGGTACCTGAACCTGCTGGCCGACCCCCACGTCACGCTCCAGGACGGCCCTGACATCACCGACTTCACCGCTCGTGTGGCTCACGACGACGAGCGCTCCGCCTGGTGGGCGCTGGCGTCGGAGGTCTGGCCCTCCTACGACGACTACCAGGCCAAGACCGACCGCGTGATCCCCGTGGTGGTGCTGGACCCCACCTGATGTGAGGGGTGCTTATCAGCAATCATTGTTGATCAGCAGGACCTGAGGGCCTAGGTTGGGCCACGTGAAGTCCGTGGATGCGCTCACCGAGCAGTTCCGGGCCCGGGGCCTGAAGGTCACGCCGCAGCGGCAGTCGATCTTCCGGGCGCTGTCGAGCTCGACCGAGCACCCCACCGCCGAAGCCGTCTACGCCACGGTCAGCGCCGAGATGCCCACCATCTCGCTGCGCACCGTGTACCAGACCCTCAACGACCTGGCCGCCATGGGCGAGCTCAACGCGCTCGACCTCGGCACCGGCTCGACCCGCTTCGACCCCACCGTCGAGCCGCACCACCACATGGTGTGCGACTCGTGCGGCCGCATCGTCGACGTCCACGCCGACCTCCCGGTCGTGCCGCCCGTCGACGGCGAGGGCGGCTTCACGGTCACCGCCACCGAGATCGTCTTCAGGGGCCGCTGCGCCGCCTGCACGACGGCTCTCGCCGGCATCCTTCCCAACGATCCCAACCAACCCAACACAGGAGAACCGCATGGCTGAGCTCAAGGGCACCAAGACCGAGGAGAACCTGAAGGAGGCCTTCGCCGGCGAGAGCCAGGCGAACCGTCGCTACCTCTACTTCGCGCAGAAGGCAGACGTCGAGGGCTACCCCGACGTCGCCGCCCTCTTCCGCTCGGTGGCGGAGGGTGAGACCGGCCACGCCTTCGGCCACTTCGACTTCCTCGCGCAGGTCGGCGACCCCGTCACCGGCGAGCCCGTCGGATCCACCGAGGACAACCTCCGGTCCGCCATCGCCGGCGAGACCTACGAGTACACCGAGATGTACCCGGGCTTCTCCAAGACCGCCCGCGAGGAGGGCTTCGAGGAGGTCGCCGAGTGGCTCGAGACGCTCGCCCGCGCCGAGAAGAGCCACGCCGGCCGCTTCACCCAGGGCCTGGAAGAGGTCTCCTAGCCAAGAGGCTGCTCACGAACGAGGGGGGACGGGACCGTCCCCCCTCGAGCTCCCCCTTGCTCGCGCTTCTGCTTCACGTCCTCTGAGGTGCCATGACCACCACCTATGACCCGTTCCACCCTCGGTACTTCGACGAGGCGGACCTGCGCGAGGAGATGGTCCGGGTCTACGACCTGTGCCACGGCTGCCGGCTGTGCTTCAAGTTCTGCTCGGCGTTCCCAACGATGTTCGCGGCGATCGACAACCACGACGACCAGGACGCGGCCAAGCTCACCACCGCGGAGCAGGACCAGGTCGTCGACGAGTGCTTCAACTGCAAGCTCTGCTACGTGAACTGCCCGTACATCCCGGGTCAGCACGAGTGGGAGCTCGACTTCCCCCGCCTGATGCTGCGGGCCGAGCAGACGCTTCACCGCAAGCAGGGGCGCCGCACCGTGTCGGTGGCGCTCACCGACCAGGCCCTCGGTCGCACCGACCTCGCCGGCAAGGCCGCCACCGCGCTCGCGCCGCTGGCCAACAAGGCGATCGCCACGCCGGGCTCGCGGGCCCGCAAGGCGATGGAGAAGGTCACCGGCATCGCTTCGCAGCGCGTGCTGCCGCCTTACGCCAAGACCCGCTTCTCGACGTGGTGGAAGAAGCGCACGGCCCTGCGTGCCCCGGCCGAGGAGAAGCAGGGGAGCGCACTGCTCTTCCCCACCTGCCTCGTCGAGTACCAGAGCCCGCAGGTCGGCAAGGACCTCGTCCGGGTGATGGAGCGCAACGGCATCGACTGCGACGTCCCCGCCGGCCAGGTGTGCTGCGGCGCACCGTGGCTCCACAGCGGCGATGTCGAGAGCTTCCGCAAGCAGGGGCGCAAGAACGTGAAGGTGCTGGCTGACGCGATCCGCGAGGCGATCGGCCGCGGCGAGAAGCCCGCGGTGGTGGTCCCTCAGCCCACCTGCGGCTACGTGTTGAAGTACGACTACAAGGACTACCTCGGCGGCACCGACGCCGAGCTGGTGGCCGAGCACACCTACGACGCCGCCGAGTACCTGATGAAGGTGCACAAGGCCGAGGGCACCTCGCTCGACACCGAGTTCTCCGGCCCCGTGCCCGAGAAGGTCACCTACCACGCCCCCTGCCACCTGCGGGCCCAGAACGTCGGGCTCAAGTCCCGCGACCTCATGAAGCTCACCGGCGCCAAGATCACGGTCGTCGCGGAGTGCTCGGGCATCGACGGCACGTGGGGCTACCGGGCCGAGAACTACGAGATGTCTCGCAACGTAGCGAAGAAGATGGCCGCCGCCATCGGCAAGGCCGACGGCGACGTGGTGGCGGGCGACTGCCACCTCGCCAACGGCGGCATCGTCCAGGAGACCGGCCGCGAGCCCGTGCACCCCGTGTCGCTTGTCGCGCGGGCCTACGGCATCCCCGAGGAGTGAGCACATGACCACCAGGGCCAAGCTGGGCCTCGACGACATCGCCGACCTGAGGGCGTACGAGCGCGAGCGCGACGAGTTCCGACGTCACGTCATCGAGCTGAAGAAGCGCCGCCGGGTCCACGTGGGCACGATCCTCACGCTCGTCTTCGAGTGCCGCGACACGATCCGGTTCCAGATCCAGGAGATGGCCCGGGTCGAGAAGCTGATCACCGACGAGGCGATCCAGAACGAGCTCGACACCTACAACCCGCTCATCCCCGACGCCGGGCAGCTCTGCGCCACCGTGTTCCTGGAGCTCACCTCCGACGAGCAGCTGCGCGAGTGGCTGCCGAAGCTGGTGGGCATCGAGCGGTCGCTGATCCTGCGGGTCGACGAGGGTGCCTCGGCTGTCGACTTCCGCGCCATCACCGAGGAAGCGCACGCTGACCAGCTCACCCGGGAGGAGATCACCGCCTCGGTGCACTACGTGCGCTGGGAGATCCCGTCCGACCAGATCGAGGGGGTCGAGCGCGGGCCGGTCACCCTGGTGATCGACCATCCGGCCTACCTGGAGCAGACAGAGCTCACCGACACCACGCGTGGGGAGCTCGCCGCCGACCTGCGCGGCTGACCCAACGGCCGCGGCTCTTGGACCGCGTGTGCCCTGCGTCATGATGAGCCTGCTGGTCCCTCCCGTTTCGGGCGCTGCATGCCGATACGTCCCGTTGCCCCACGCTCGGCCGTCGTGCACACTCGCCGTGCACAGAGGCGCGCACAGGGGGACAGGTGATCCATCGCCGTCACCCGGGACGCACCGCGACGGGAGGCAATGTG
>DATCYI010000111.1:0-20952 GCA_036570385.1 Acidimicrobiales bacterium
GGCGGCGTGGGCTACAGCCGCCACATGCCCTTCGAGCACATCTACCGGCACCACCGCCGGTACCGGATAACGGAAGGCGCGGAGGAGATCCAGATGCGCAAGGTCGGACAGCACCTCTTCGGGTTCGGGAGCAAGCGATGAGCGCCGCGAGCCCGGCCCGCGAGCTCGCCGGCGCCCTCGAGCCCTTCACCGGCCAGGTGTACTTCTCACCGGAGTGCCACGCCGGCTACGAGGCTCTCGGCTTCTCGCCCAGCGCCGGCTCGATGGGCGACGGCGTCGCCCTTCCCGACGGCCCCGCCTACTTCTCCAGCCGCGGCTCTGTGATGGGTCAGGTTCCCGGCGAGGTCGTGGCGTCGGCCTTCGGCGTGTTCAACCCAGCCGTCGTCGTCCCGGCCGTCACCTACGGCTGGACGATCACCGATGCCGCCTCGATCTGCGCGGCCCGCACCGACGGCGCCGTCGGCCAGCTGCGGCGCATCCTCGGCGAGGCGCCCGAGGGCATCGACCGAGCGGTAGAGCTGTTGCACAAGGCGACCGACGGGCTGCGCCCCGAGGGCAAGCCGCTCTTCGCCGGGCTCGTGGCCCAGGGACTGCCCGGCACGGCGCTCGGCGACGCCTGGCGCCTGGCCGACCAGCTCCGCGAGTACCGCGGCGACGTGCACATCAACGTGTGGACCGCCGCGGGCTTCGACGCCACCGAGATCGGCCTGCTCACCGAGCTCTACTGGGGCCTGCCCATGCGCACCTACGTGCGCTCCCGGGCCTGGAGCGATGCCGAGCTCGACGCCGCCGAGGAGCGCCTCGCCAGTCGTGGCCTGGTGGCCGACGGCGCCTTCACCGATGCCGGCCGGGCCGCCCGCGAGGAGGTGGAGGTCGCCACCGACGCGGCCTGCGAGCCGATCCTGCGCAACGTCGGCGACGACCTCGATGAGCTCGTCGGCCTGCTCGCGGGATGGTCGAAGCAGGTGCAGGCCGCCAACGGCTACCCCGGGTCCGGCCCCCACGAGCTCGCCGCCGTCAGCCGCCGCTGAGCCGCCCCCGCGCGACCATGGGGGATGGCTGACCTGTTCTCCGCGCTCCTGCGCCCGCTCCCCCCGCGGGCCCGGGCGATGGTGGGCGAGCTGGTGCAGGAGTGGCGCGACGACCGCGTCAGCGGCCTCGCGGCAGAGGTCGCCTTCTTCGGGCTGCTGAGCCTGTTCCCCACCCTGTTGGCAATGACGGCGGCGCTCGGCTCGTTGGAGTCGATCATCGGCGCGGACCTCGCGCAGCGCGCCGAGCGCGCCGTCATCGACTTCCTCCAGCGGTTCCTCACCGAGGACGCAGCCGACACCACCGCCGCCGTGCGCGAGCTGTTCACCGAGTCGAGCACAGGCACGCTCACCTTTGGCGTCGTCTTCGCCCTGTGGGCAGCGTCCCGGGGCTTCACCGCGCTCGTCAACGGCCTCGACGTCGTCTACGACCTCGAGGAGCGCCGCGGGTACGTCCGGCTCCGACTGCTCGCGCTGGCCCTGGCGCTGGGCACGGTGGTGGTCGTCGTAGGCCTGCTGGCGATGGTGATCATCGGTCCGCTGCTCGGCTCGGGCCAGGCCGTCGCCGACTGGCTGGGCGCCGGCGATCAGTTCGCCGTGCTGTGGGACTGGGCCCGCTGGCCGGTAATCGTGGTGGTGCTCGTGCTCTGGGCCGTGACGCTCTTCCACCTCGCGCCGAACCACCGGACACCGTGGCGGGCCGACGTGCCCGGCGCCCTGGTGACCGCCACGCTGTGGGCCCTGCTGTCGCTCGGCTTCCGGGCCTACCTCGCGCTGGCCCCCGGCGCGAACCAGGTGTTCGGGTCGCTCGGAGGGGCGCTGATCGTGCTGCTGTGGATCTACCTGCTCGCACTCGGCCTGCTGGTCGGCGGCGAGGTCAACGCCATCCTCCTCAACCGCCAGCGCGAATCCGCCTGACGCGTCGAAGCTGTCAGACGCCGTTCGACGCGATGGCGACGCCCGCGGCGGCCATCTCCTCGACGGCTCGGGCGCCGTCGCCCGGCGCCACGTCGACCGGGCGGGTGGCGGACAGGTCGACCGTCGTGGCGAACCCGAGCCCCACGGCGTCGAGCGCTGTCGCCTTCACGCACACGTCCTGGGCCAGGCCCACGACGACGACGCGCTCGATGTCGCGCTCTCGCAGGAGCGGCTCCAGGTCGGTGGCCTTGTCGGCGCCGGTGTCGACCTCGCGCACCGTGAAGCCGGAGTAGCCGTCCTCGCCGCCGGTGCCCTTGCGCACCACCGGGCCGACCACGTCGAGCGCCGGGTGGAGCTCGGCTCCCCAGGTGTCGCGCACGCAGTGGACGGGCCAGGTGCCGCCCTGCGGCGCGAAGTGAGGCGTCTCCGGCGGGTGCCAGTCCTGGGTGTACACGACGAGCGCGCCGGCGGCGTCGGCCGCGGCGATCAGCTCGTTCACCCGCGGGACGATCGCGTCGCCCTCGGCCACGTAGAGGCTCCCGCCGGGATCGGCGAAGTCGTTCTGCACGTCGACCACCACCAGGGCGGTCCGATCGTCGAAGCTCTGGGCAGCCATCTCGTCTCCTCCGTCAGGGGGCACCGCGAGGTTGGCCCATCCACGAGGACCTTGCAAAGTGGCAGTTACTATGCCAATACTTCGACATGGGTGACGACGCTGCAATCGAGCTGATCCTGCTGGGCACGGGGAGCCCGCTGCCCGACGCCGACCGAGCCGGGCCCTCCGCGCTCGTGCTGGCCGGACCCCACCGGTTCCTCGTCGACGCCGGTCGCGGCGTGCTCATGCGCACCAGCGCGGCAGGCGTCGGCGCCAACCAGCTCACCGCCACGCTGCTCACCCACCTGCACAGCGACCACGTCACCGACCTCAACGACGTGATCACAACCCGTTGGGTCACCACGCTCGTGCCCACCCCGCTGCCGCTGATCGGTCCGCCCGGCACCGCCGAGGTGGTCGACGGCATCCTCGCATCGCTCCGCCAGGACGTCGGCTACCGGCTCGCGCACCACGACGACCTGACCTGGGAGCCCGAAGTGGCGGTGGCCGAGCACACGGAAGGGGTCGTGTTCGAGGCCGACGGGGTGCGGGTTGTGGCGGCACCGACCGACCACCGCCCGGCGGCGCCGACGCTCGCCTACCGAATCGAGCACCGTGGCCACGCGGTCGTGCTGGCCGGCGACACCGTGCCCTGCGAGGGTCTCGACGAGCTCGCCCGCGGTGCCGACGTGCTCGTCTCGACCGTGGTCCGCGACGACCTGATCCACCAGATCGCAGTGCCTCGCCTGGTCGACATCTGCGACTACCACTCGACCGTCGAGCAGGCCGCCGACACCGCCAAGCGCGCCGGCGTCGGCACCCTCGTGCTGACCCACTGCGTCCCGCCGGTCGCTCCCGGCACCGAGGACGAGTGGCGAGCTCAGGCGGCAGCGCACTTCGGTGGCGAGGTCGTGCTGGCCGCCGACCTCGATCGCATCACCGCGGGCTGAGCAGCCCCTGAGGACGATTCCAGGTCCGCCGCGCCTGTTCGTTGGCGAGATGTTGGCGGAGCCTGTCAATGATGCCGCCGTTCGTCTCATGTCGAGACGTCTACTGGAGGCGACGTGCGGACGAATCGGACACGGCATGGGTCGAACCAGTCGCGGGGACTCGTGCCGGCCTGGCTGGTGGGACCGGTCGGGGTCCTCCTGGTGGCAGCACTGGCAGCCGGGCTCTTGGTCGCCACCGCCGACGAAGCAGCAGCCCATGGCCTGCCAGGCGATCACGTCGGCACGCCGGCCAGCGCACCGATCCGCTTCCGCCAGGGCATCGAGGCGCCGTTCGGCAAGGCGGACCTGCCGGCTGGGTTCTCGTTCGAGAACCTGTTCTCCGGGACGACGACCGACCTCAACGGCGACGGCTTCGTCGACGCGGTGGCCGGCATGTCGAGCTCCGGTACCGGCAAGACCCACATCGTCCTCGCCCTAGGGCACGGCGATGGCACCTTCGCGGTCCCCACCCTCGTCGAGGTGACGGGGAGCTACCGCAGCTCAGGCGGACCGTTCCCGGTGACCACGGCCGACGTCGACGGCGACGGCACGGTCGACGTGGTGATGGCGGCATCGACGGGGCAGGTGCGCGTCTACAACGGGGTCGGCGACGGCACGATCGAGGCGACACCCACCCTCCTGCCGATCACGGGAGTGACCTCCCAGATCGTGGCGAGCGACCTCGACGGCGACGGGGACGAGGACCTGGTCACCGCTCAGTACGCAGCGCACACAGTCACGATCGTCGAGAACCTCGGCGCCCGGACCTTCGACCTCGCCGAGCAGATCACGGTCGGCAGCTATCCGACAACGCTGGCGGTAGCTGACCTCGACGGCCAGCACGGCCTCGACGTCGCGATAGGCCACGACTCCCGCGACGACGTGCGACTCCTGCTCGATGACCCCACCGGATGGCAGATGGCGTCGACGCCACTCATCGAGAACCCGGGCCGCGACCTCTACTCCATCAGCCACCTCTGGGCCGTCGAGCTGACCGGTGACGACATCGTCGACCTGGCACTCGTAGCGGGCGCCGGGTGCCCTCATGGCACGTGCTTCGGGGTGCTCCCCGGGAACGGGGACGGCACCTTCACCGCTCCCCAGTTCGTAGATGCCGACAGCAACAACGTCGACGACTCCGGCTGGTGGCTCGATGTCGATCGGACGAACACGCACGCCGGCGTCAACGCTGTGCAGCCTCCGGCAGACCAGGACGGCGACGGAGACCTCGACCTCGTCTTCGCCACCGGAAACCATGACGCATCGATAGTGGTGCTCCGCGGTGACGGCACCGGGCGCTTCGACCGGTCTGTGCTGGTGGGTGGTGGTGGCGCGGACCCGGACGCCCGCATCCAACCGAATGCATTCGGCCCCGACGGCCACGACGTACGAACGCCGCGCGGCGTGTCCTTCGCAGACACCAACCGCGACGGCCTCCTCGACATCGTGACCACCCTCGACCACATGAGCCGCACAGCCCCGGGCGGGCTCGTGACGCACCTCGCCGATGCCAGCTCCCCCGTCGGCTTCGACGCCGCCTTCACCCCCGCGTTCACGTCGCCGATCAACCTGGACGACGAGAGCACCGCCCTCGGCGACTGGGACGGCGACGGCCACCTCGACCTGGTCGGTCGCGTCAACCGGAGCGGCCACCGGCTCGGCTACGCGCCGGGCACGGGCGACGGCGACTTCGGCGACGTGATCGTGGCGGCCACACGAGTCGACGACAGCGCCCCTTGCGGCTACGGAAATCCGCCACGCGGCTTGCGTCTGAGCGACCTGGACGGCGACGGCGATCTCGACGTCGTGTGGAGCAGTGGGGGGAACCGGGGCATCTGCGTCGTGCACAACGACGGCAACGGTGGCATCCAGCTGGTGGACGTCGATCCGTCGCCCGAGGTCGAGCTGCTCCGAGGCGGAGTCGCCGTGACGCCCCCGGGCCCGCCGGCAGACGCGCTCAACGAGCGTCAGCAGGGCTGGGGCGATGTCGACGGCGACGGCGACCTCGACGTCGTCGGCTGGTACACCCTCAACGGCAGCTCGGTGGCCTACCTGTTCCGCAACGGTGGCGAGACTCGATCGTGGACCACAGAGGAGGTCTTCACCTCTCCGCTCGCCACGCCCGTGCACGTCGCCCTCGGCGACCCGGACGGCGACGACGACCTCGACGTGATCCTGCACCGCGCCACGGAGCAGCGGCTCGACGTGCACCAGAACGACGGCACCGGCGTGTTCACGGCGTCGCCGCTGTCGAGCGAGCTGCCAACGATCACCGACAACGTGTGGGACACCGCCAACGTCCGGACCGACCTCGACGTGGCAGACATGGATGGTGACGGGATCGACGACGTGGTCACCACCTGGGTGACGCGGGCCAAGCAGGTCGAGCCCGGCACCGCGGTCTCGCTGGCCGAGGGCGACGGCACCTTCGCCCCGCCGATCCACCACCGGTCGTCGCCCTATCGGGCGACCCTCGCCGACGTCGACGGCGACGACGACGTCGACGTCATCAACGGCAGCGTCGGCTACGGCCTCGAGGTGCTGCTCAACACCGATGGCGACCTGGCTGACACCGAGGGGGTGCCGGTGCCCTACCGCTTCAGCGCCGGCAGCACCTACCTCTACAGCCCCCTGGTGGGCGACCTCGACGAAGACGGCCGCCTCGACGTCGTCTCACCCGTCACCACTCTCGCGGAGCTCCCGTACGCCGGGTTCGTCGTCCACCTCCAGACCGACCCGCTCGGGGGCGAGCCCGATCCCGACGACCCCTCTGGCACCGTGGACCTTCGCGTCGACATGGCCTCCGGCCCGGCCGATGTAGAGGCCGGTGGGATGACGACGTTCAGCTGGACCGTGTCGAACCTCGGTGACGGTGATGCCACCGGTACCTGGGCGGACTCCGTGTGGCTGTCGAGCGACGCTGTGTGGGACCCGAACGACCGGCTCCTCGGTGAGGTGACCCGGAACACCACGCTCGCCGCCGGCGACTCCTACGACGGCAACCTCACCGCGCCGGCGATCCCATCGGTCGACGGCGATCACCACGTCATCGTGCGCACCGACGCCCGCCGCCAGGTGGCGGAGCCCGACGAGACCAACAACACCGTCGGAAGCGTCCTCCGCACCAACGTGCACGTACCCACGCTCGCGCCTGGTGTCGACCTGGCGGTCGATCTCGCCCCGGGCGAGCTGCGCTATGCCCGGGTCGCCGTGGCCGATGCCCAGCAGCTCTTGCTGACGCTCGACGGCCCCGTCGACGGCGCCACCGTCGACATCGCCCGTGACCGCATCCCTGTGCCGGTGCGTGATGTCGTGATGCCGGATCCGAGCCTCGCGGTCCGTCGAGTCGGACTGCCCGCCGGCACAGCAGGCAGCTGGTTCATCCGCATGGAGGGACGCGCCGGGCTCGGGACGGGTGGCGCCACCGTCGCACTGTCGGTCGAGGACCTCGACTTCGGCATCGTCGACATCGCACCTCCGGTGGTCGGCAACAACGGCCGAGTCACGATCACGCTCTCGGGCGGTGGGTTCTCGGACGGCACCGAGGTGCGCGTCCTCGGAGACGACGTGGACGTCAGAGCGGAGCGGACCATCGCGTCGGCCGACGGGCGAGAGCTCCACGCGACCTTCGGGTGGGGCCCGAGCGTCGACCCGGACGACCCCATCGTGGTGCCACCGGGCCGGTACGACGTGCGCGCCAGCGAGGGCTCGGACGAAGCAACTCTCACAGGCTCGCTGCGCGTGATCGAGACGACCACCGATGTGCCGGCGACGATCGCCCTGCCGGGAAGGCCACCGCGCCCGAACCCGTGCGCGATCCTCGCTGACCCCACGGGCGACGTGGTCCACGGTGACTGCCCTGTGTTCGACGTGTTCGTGGACAGCCCTTCGAGCATGCGGTCGCTGCAGGGCGGCACCGGCCCGGTGGGCACGATCACCTACCGCAACCGCGCCTTCGTGGACATCCCGCTGCCGTACCTCGACATCCGCGGTCGCAACGTGGAGATCCTCGTCGATGGCCAGCCGGCACACGTCACTGGCACCCAGGACGTTCCGATCGTGCTCGATGGGGCACGCCCCGACATCCTGCCGGCCGGCGCGATCGGTCAGGTGCGCTTCTTCGTGCGCCCGACTGGCGATGAGTCCGACGAGGATCCCGCCCAGGACGAAGCGCTCACCAGCAGCTACGAGGTGTCCGTCGGCGTTCTGGCTCCCTACGCACTCGGACAGATGAGCCTCGAGCAGCAGATCCAGCTCATCGAGGAAGATCCTGAGCTGCCCCGCGCCGCCCGCGCGCCCATCCAGAAGGCCTTCGTCGCAGCGCATGGCGGCAGCTACACGCCTTTCGAGGAGCTGGCCCGCGACGTCGTCATCTCCACGACCGGTACCGCCTCGACACAGGGCTACTTCGCGAGCGCTCTCCTCCACGAGACCTCGATGGAGGTCGCCATCGATTCGTACGTGCGGGCCCTCAACGACACAGCGCTCGAGGTGTTCGAGGCAGGCGTCGAGGTGGAGGCCTCTCGCAGCGTGCGCGAGGGCTGGCTGCTCCGCAAGCTCTACGCCACCACTGGAGGCGCCGACCTCTTCGGCCGCGTGACGGCCGACGGCGAGCCTGCGGTGCTCCCCGAGGTGATGACCACGAGTGCCGAGGGAGTGGAGCTCGCTCACTCGTGGGTCGACGGTCGCTACAGCGTCTACGCGCCCGACGGTCCCACGGACATCGTCGTCAGCGGCCTCCTACCCAACCCTGCCGCCACAGGTGTAGAGGTCGCCGCGTCCGGGACGGAACGGGATCTCGACCTCACTCGAGGTGCCGTGCTGTCGGGTGCCGTCACCCACGCCGGGGCTCCCGTCGGGGGTGCAGCGGTGGCTGTCACGACGTCGACCGGCCGCGTGGCCAGCGATGTGACCGGTCCCGACGGTCTCTACGAGATCTCGGGGATAGAGCCGGGAGCAGCGCAGGTGCTCGCCACCGCGCCCGACCTGCACCCGCTCGAGCGCGAGGTGATCGCCGGCATCGCTCCGGTCACCCTCGACCTCGACCTGGTCGGAGGCGCCGTGGTCGAAGGCACGGTGGTCGGCCCCGACGGCGCCGTGGAAGGCGCCGAGGTCACCCTGCGTCCCGCGACCACGTCCACGGGCGCCGATCGCCTCGCCGTCACGGGCGAAGACGGCACGTTCCGGGTCGCCGGCCTCGAGGACGGCGACTGGCACGTGCTCGTCACCGCCGAGGGACTCGGCGACTCGCGGACCCCGGTCTCGCTCGCAGCGGGGACCGTCACCCTTCCTGCGATCACCTTGGCGACTGAAGCCGTGGTCGAAGGCACCGTCGTCGACTCCGTCACCGGCCTGCCGGTGCCGTCGCCGATGATCCAAGCGTCCACCTTCGACGGCGCGCAGGTGTCTGCGTCGTCCGGTGCGCCCGACGGCACCTTCCGACTGGACCGGCTGCCCGCCGGCGACGTCGCGCTGCACATCAGCGCACCCGACGCCGGGATGCTCGACGTCGTGGTTGCCGTCGCCGCCGGCGACGTCGTGACCGAGACGTACGCCCTCGCTCCGCCGCGCGACGTCGTGGTCATCGTCCATGACGAGGACGGCGCCCCGCTCCACGTCGGCGTCGAGCTCCTCATCGGCGACCCGCGGGTTCCCGCTGGGCTCGACGCGACGGACGACGCCGGAAGCGTGGTCTTCCCCGGCATCGCCGCCGGCGAGCACGAGATCGTCATCGGTGGAGCCGTGAGCGTCACCGCCGGACCGGAGGGTCCCGGCGCACCCGTCGAGGTGCCGGTCTCGCGCATCTCCGGCACTGTCATGGGGAGCGGAGCGCCCATCGTCGAGGAGCTGGTGCTGCTCCTCCGAGATGGTGCGCAGGTCGGGCAGGCGGTCACCGACGACGGCGGCCGCTATGAGCTGCTGGTCCTCGCCGACGGCGACTACACCGTCGCACTCGCTTCGGAGGCCCACGGCACCGCCAGTCGCGCCCTCTCGGTCACCGTCCCCACGGACAGCACCGGGGTCGACCTCGCGGTCGGCAGCGGCAGCATCGCCGTCTCCCTTCCGGACGAGGCGGAGGCACCCTCCGCGATCGTGCGCGTCGTGGGCGAGGCCGGCGCCGGCGAGCTGGTCGGCACCATCACCGACGACGAGCCCGTCGCTGCCTTCGCTGGGCTCCAGGCTGGGACCTACGTCGTAGAGGTCTCCCAGGCCGGCTTCTCGACGGAGCGATCGACCGTCGAGCTCGCCGATGGCGAGAGCGCGACGGTGGAGCTCGACCCGACCGATGGCACATATGTGGTCGGCCAGGTGACAGCCGGCGGCGTGCCCGCCGCCTTTGCTGAGGTCCTGTTCGTCGACACCGTCACCGGCGTCATGCACGTGGGCGTCAGCGCTCTTGAGGACGGTGCCTACGAGATCAACCTGCCCGAGGGCACCTACGACGTGCTCGCCCGCGGCGACAGCAGCGCAGCGCGCCTGACTGCTGTGGCAGTCGAGGGTGAAGAGACGTCTGTGGACGTCGCCCTCACGCCGGGTGCCGTGATCCGGGGTCACATCTCGACTCCGGTCGCCTCGGCTATGGCCGCACCGGTGGTCGTGGTCCGCCTAGCAGGTTCTGACGATGTGATCGACGCCGTCGTGGTCGACCCTGTCGGGGCGTACGAGATCAGCGGGCTGCCCGAGGGCTCTTACGACGTGACCTTCCAGGTGGACGGCCGGGCGCCTGTGACCGAGACCGTCACGGTCGCGCCTGGCTCGACGACGGTGACCGATCTCATCACCTCACCGCCGCTGACCCTGCTCCGACTCCTCGTCTCGCCCGATGTGGAGCCACTTCGCGTCGCGAAGGGCCCGCTCGGCAAGCAGACCGGGCCCGGAGCTGATGTCGCTGCGAGCTCCAGAGGAATCGGACTGGCCACGGGCAAGTCGCTCGAGATCACCGGCAGCAACCCCTTCGACTGGTTGCGCGCCCAGGCCGATCGGTTCATCAACGGGCTGGTGCTCGGCATCGAAGAGCCCGAGCGGGACGACAACCGCGAGGAGTTCCGCAAGACGCTGGAGGAGGCGCTCGCCCGGGCGAGGGAGAACGCTGGCCCGAAGCGCCTCTCCGAGTGCTCCACCCTGCTCACCGAGCTCGAGGTCGACGTCGATCTCCTGACCGAGCGCAAGGACAACCTCTTCCGGGACTGGGAGATCGCCTACGCCGGCACCGTCGACTACGTGGCCATACCCGTGCTCGAGACTCTCAAGCTGGTCGGCACGCTGGCGGCGATCGCGATCGGCCTCCTGGAGCTGGCTGCCATCCTCGGCGTCAGCTCGGCCGGCGCCTTCGTAGCCGCCAACCAGGCCGGCCTCGCCACCCTCGGCACCATCGGCCTCTATGGGGCCATCGCCGAGACGTTGAGCAGCTGGGCGACGAAGATCTACGACTCGTTCCAGACGGGCGACGCCCAGGCGAAGCTGCGCGACTTCGGCGCCTTCGTGACCTCGACCGTGTCGACCATCCTCCACGACCTGCAGGTCACGGCGCTCGGCGGAGACGGAGCCATCCTGCTCACGCGGGGGAACCTCAACACCGCCATGGGTGTGCTCAAGGGCAAGCTCGACGACCTCCGCCACGGGCTGGCGAGCGCCGAGGCGCTCGCCGAGTCGACGGGGCAGAGCCTGACCGAGGCACGCGCTCAGCAGCAGGCGCTGAAGGCCGAGGCGGCTCTGGCGGCCTCGAACCGCCAGAAGGCCCTGACCGGGCTCATCGAGGCCCGGGCCAGCGGCAACTCCAAGCTGGCCGCGTTCGCAGCCGACAAGGTCGCGGAGTACGAGGTGCAGCTCTCACGTCTCGACTCCCAGCTGCGCCCGCTCGCGAACCAGATCCGCACCCTCTCCGACCAGAACGCAGGTGCGCTGGCCAAGATCAAGGCTCTGGCCGGCAACCAGACGTTGCGCAAGGTGATGTCAGGTCTCGCGAGCGCTGGCGGTGTGGTCGTCGAGATGATGAACCTGTCGAGCACTGCCGACACGATCAGCAACGAGGTCGACCGCGCCGCCATCGAGCTGTCGGAGAAGTACGAGCGGACGGAGGAGGCGCGCAAGGCGTACCTCGCCGCCGAGGACGAGCTCAACTTCAACATCAAGAAGACCACCCGGACGGTCACGGACCCGAGCTGCCGCAAGCCGCCCGACCCGATCCGCCCGCGGAAGCCCTTCCCCGGGAGCTACCAGCGATCGAGCGATCCCAACGAGGTGTGGGGTCCGGACGGTCCCGGCACCGAGCGATTCCTCCTCGGAGCGCCTCAGGCCATGGGCTACACGATCGACTTCGAGAACCTGGGAGAGGGCTCCGAGGTGAAGCCGCCCGGGCAGCCCTTGGCCGAGGTGCCTGCGATCCTCGTGACGATCGAGACCGAGCTCGACGCCGACGTCGATGTGGCGTCCTTCGCGCTCGGCGACGTGGGCTTCGGTGACACCGTCATCGACGTACCGGACGGGAGGCAGGCGTACTCGACCCGGCTCGGTCCGATCGCCGACCCAGCGGCCACAGGCGGAGAGATCTACGTGGACGTCGACGGCTCGCTCGACCTCACTACACGGACGGTGACGTGGGTGCTCGAGGCCATCGACCCCGAGACGGGCGTGTGGGTGAGCGACGATCGGGGCCTGCTGCCGCCTGAGGACGGATCCGGTGCTGGCAAGGGCTTCGTGACCTACGAGGTCGATGCGTTGCCGGACGCGCCCAGCGGCACAGTGATCACAGCCCAAGCCGACATCGTGTTCGACGACAACGAGTCGATCCTCACCAACGTGTGGTCGAACACCCTCGACGACGACCTCCCGACGGGTGCCATCACGACGGCTCCCGCGTCCTCCTCGCTGCCGCTGACGCTGAGCTGGCAGGGCTCGGACCCCACCTCCGCGGCGCGGAGCTACGACCTGCTCGTCCGTCTCGGCGACGAAGGAGCCTTCGTGCCCCTGAAGCGGCGGGTCACCGGCACGTCCACGACGGTCACGTCCGAAGACCTGCGCTTCGGACAGCCGGTCCCGGACGGCATCGTGCTGGCCGGCGGCGCCGACCTCACCTACGGGTTCGCAGTCGTGGCGACCGATCTCGTCGGCAACGAGGAGCTCCCGCCCCTCACCCACGAGGCGATGGTGAAGATCACCGATCTCACCGCCGACGATCCCGGCCCTGGTCCCGGACCTGGACCTGGACCTGGACCTGGACCTGGTCCCGGCCCTGGCCCCGGTACGGATCCGGATCCCGATCCGGAACCGGGGGAGGTGCCAGCAGCGGGCTACAGCGACGTCGCCACCGCCTCTGTGCACGCGCCGTCCATCGACTACATCACCTGGTTCGGGATCGCCCGGGGCCAAGGCGACGGGACGTTCCGACCCCGCGAGCAGGTGACCCGCGGCCAGATGGCGTCGTTCATCGCCCGGTTGATCGAGGCCAGCGGAGGAACCCTGCCGGCCGACGCACCCGATGCGTTCCGTGACGACGACGGCAGCGTCCACGAGCGGGCCATCGACCAGCTCGCCGAGCTCGGCATCTTCACCGGCTACCCCGATGGCAGGTCCGGCGCCAAGGACCGAGTCGATCGCGCCCAGATGGCGTCGCTCATCGACCGGGCCCTCGCCCATCGTCGAGGCGCGGCGCTCCCCGAGGGAGGCAACGCGTTCCCAGACGACGACGCCAGCGTCCACGCGGCCGCCGTCGACCGCCTCGCGGCCGCGGGCATCGTCACGGGCTACGCCGATGGCACCTTCCGACCGTCTGAGGACATCACTCGCGAGCAGATGGCGAGCTTCCTCGCCCGCAGCCTGCGGCTCCTCGTCTCGGAGGGACTGAGCCCGCCCACCCCGAAGTCCGCTGACAGGCCTTCCCGACCGCCGCTCTGAGGCGCCACCGTCGCCCAGCGCGTCGAATGGTGTCTGACACCATTCGACGCGGCTAGGTCAGACGGGCGGGGACGTCGCGGAAGGCGTCGGCGACCTTGGCCAGGAGGTCGGCGTGGACGCTGGTGCGGCGCCAGATCATGGCGATCTCGCGGCGGGGCACGGGCTCGGCGAAGCGCAGCAGCGCCATGGCCTCCTGCGGCGGCACCGGCGGGCGCACGGCGAGCTCCGGCAGGAGCGTCACCCCGACTCCCGCGGCCACCATCTGGCGCAGCGTCTCCATGCTCGTGGCCCGGAACCCCGAGCGCTCGCTCGCGCCGGCCATCTGGCACACGGCCAGCGCCTGGTCGCGAAGGCAGTGCCCCTCCTCGAGGAGCAGCACCTGCTCGTCGGCGAGCACCTTGGGGTCGACCAAGCCCGTGGTGGTGGCGAGGCGGTGGTCACAGGGCACCGCCAGGAGGAAGTCCTCCTCGAAGAGCGGCTCGACGTGGAGGTGCTCGTCGGGCACCGGCAGGGCGAGCACGCCGGCGTCGAGGCGCCCCTCGCGCAGGCGCTGGAGCACCACCTCCGTCTTCTCCTCGACGAGCAGCAGCTCGACCTTCGGGAACCGCTCGTGCAGGTCGGGCACCACGTGGGGCAGGAGGTAGGGCGCGAGCGTGGGGATGAGCCCGATCCGCAGGGACGCCGCATCCGGGTCGGCGGCGCGGCGAGCGATGCTGCGGATGTCGTCGGCGGCCCGCAGCATCACCTGGGCGCGCTCGAGCACCCGCTCGCCGGCCTCGGTGAGGAGGATGTGCCCGGGGTTGCGCTCCACCAGCTGCACGCCGAGCTCCTGCTCCAGCTTCTTCAGCTGGGTCGACAGCGTGGGCTGGCTCACGAAGCACGCCTCGGCCGCCTTCCCGAAGTGGCGGTGCTCGGCCACGGCAGCCAGGTAGCGGAGATCGCGCAGGTTCATGTGACCTCCCTCGGGCCTCGGTGCAGACGCTACGCGCTGCCGCGTCGAATGGTGTCTGACACCATTCGACGCGGCTCGCTAGGCGAGGGCGGGTTCGCGGACGTCGGCGGGGGCCGGGGTGCGGATCAGGTGGTCGAAGGCGCTGAGGGCCGCGGTGGACCCGGCGCCCATTGCGATCACGATCTGCTTGTACGGGACCGTCGTGCAGTCGCCGGCGGCGAGCACTCCCGGCACCGAGGTGTGGCCGCGGTCGTCGATCACGATCTCGCCCCGAGGGGAGAGCTCGACCGAGCCCTCGAGCCACTCGGTGTTCGGCAGGAGGCCGATCTGCACGAAGATGCCGTCGAGGTCGACCTTGCGCTGCTCGCCGCTGGTGCGATCGTCGTAGGTGAGGCCCACGACCTGCTCGCCGTCGCCGAGCACCTCGGTGGTCAGCGCGCTGACGATCACGTCGACGTTCGGGAGGCTGCGCAGCTTGGCCTGGAGCACCTCGTCGGCTCGCAGCTTGTCGTCGAACTCGATGAGGGTCACGTGGGCGACGACGCCGGCGAGGTCGATCGCGGCCTCGGCGCCCGAGTTGCCGCCACCGATCACCGCCACCCGCTTGCCCTTGAACAGGGGGCCGTCGCAGTGCGGGCAGTAGGTGACGCCCTTGTTGCGGTACTCGTCCTCGCCGGGCACGTTCATGTGCCGCCAGCGAGCACCCGTGGAGAGCACGACGCTGCGGCTCTTCAGGGAGGCGCCGTTGGCCAGCTCGACGGTGATGTAGCCACCCGGCTCGTCGGCGGGCACCAGCTTGGTGGCCCGCTGAAGGTCCATGACGTCGACGTCGTAGTCCTTGACGTGCTGCTCCAGCGCGGCGACCAGCTTGGGGCCCTCGGTGTAGGGCACCGAGATGAAGTTCTCGATGGCCATGGTGTCGAGCACCTGGCCACCGAAGCGCTCGGCGACGACGCCGGTGCGGATGCCCTTGCGGGCTGCGTAGATGGCCGAGGAGGCGCCCGCGGGGCCGCCACCGACCACGAGCACCTCGAAGGGGTCCTTGCCCTCGATGGCCTCGGCCGCGCGCTCCGCCGAGCTCGTGTCGAGCTTGCCGACTATCTGCTCGAGGGTCATGCGGCCGGAGTCGAAGAGCTCGCCGTTCATGAAGACGGTGGGCACGGCCATCACCTTGCGCTCGTCGACCTCGTCCTGGAACAGGGCGCCGTCGATGGCCACGTGGCTGATCTTCGGGTTGAGGACGCTCATGAGGTTGAGCGCCTGCACCACGTCGGGGCAGTTCTGGCACGACAGCGAGAAGTAGGTCTCGAAGTGGTACTCGGCGTCGAGGTCCTGCACGGCCTCGATCAGCTCGGCCGTCGCCTTGGAGGGGTGACCGCCGACCTGGAGGAGCGCCAGGACGAGCGACGTGAACTCGTGTCCCATGGGTATGCCGGCGAAGCGCACGGAGATGTCGGTGCCGACGCGCTGGATGGCGAAGGAGGGCCGGCGCTCGTCGTCGTCTCGCCGCACGACGGTGATGTCGTCGGACATGCCCGCGATCTCCTCGAGCAGCTCGAGCAGCTCCGCGGACTTGGGGCTGTCGTCGAGCGAGGCGACCAGCTCGATCGGCCGGGTGATGTTCTCGAGGTGGGACTTCAGCTGGCTGGCGATGGCGGTGTCGAGCATGGGGGGCGCTCCAGGCGGCGTGGTGGGTGCGGGGGTCGAAGGGCGGAGGAGGGAGGAGAGACAGCACGGCGCGGGACGGGTTGGGGCTCGCCCCGCGCCGTGCAGGTGATCAGGCCGGATCAGGTTCGATCCGGGCCCGGATCAGATCTTGCCGACGAGGTCGAGCGACGGGGCGAGGGTGTCGTCGCCCTCTTCCCACTTGGCCGGGCACACCTCGTTCGGGTGCTCGCGCACGTACTGCGCGGCCTTGATCTTGCGGAGCAGCTCGACCGCGTTGCGGCCGACGCCCTCGGGGGTGATCTCGACGAGCTGGATGACGCCGTCGGGGTCCACGAGGAACGTGCCGCGGTCGGCCAGGCCCTGGCCCTCGCGGAGCACGTCGAAGTTGGTGGCGATCGTGGCCGTCGGGTCGCCGAGCATGAAGTACTCGATCTTGCCGATCGTGTCGGAGGTCTCGTGCCACGCCTTGTGCGTGAAGTGGGTGTCGGTCGACACGCTGTAGACCTCGACGCCGAGGCGCTGGAGCTCGGCGTAGTTGTCGGCCAGGTCACCGAGCTCGGTGGGGCATACGAAGGTGAAGTCGGCCGGGTAGAAGAACACCACCGACCACTTGCCCTTGAGGTCCTCGTCGGTCACGTCCACGAACTCGCCCTGGCGGAAGGCGGTGGTCTTGAAGGGCTTGATCTGGGTGTTGATGAGAGCCATCTCTGGCAACCTCCGGGTGTTAGGGGGGACTAACGAACCCTACCCCGGATGCACCGCCGAGCGATAGTCAGCATCAATCGTTTATCCCGATACGATCCATAGACTCAGTCGATCGGGCGGCGGTTCCGGAGCCAGCGCTGCAGCAGCTTCTTGGCCTCGTCGGCGATGAGCACGATGCTCGCCAGGCCGGCGCAGGCGGCCCACTCGGACGCGCTGAGCGGCGTCGTGTCGAAGGCGTCGTTGAGCAACGGGAGGTGCACGACCGCCACCTGCAGCACCACCGAGAGCCCGATCGCGCCCCACAGGAGCGGGTTGGTGAAGATGCGGTGGAAGGCGCTGGTGCGGTCGGAGCGGGCGTTGAGGCAGTTGAAGAGCTGGGCCAGCACCAGCGTCGTGAAGGCCATGGTGCGGGCCTCGGCGAGCTCGCCGTCGCCGTGGATCAGGCCGCCCGCCAGCCCCAGGTCGAGCGCCGCGAGGGTCACCAGGGCCATCACCAGGCCGACCCATGCGATGCCGATCCACATCTCGGCGTCGATCACCCGGTCGGTGAGCCGTCGAGGCGGCTGGTCCATGACGTCGTCGGGCGGCGGGTCGACGCCCATGGCCAGCGCCGGCGCAGTGTCGGTGAGGAGGTTGATCCAGAGGATCTGGGTGGCGAGCAGCGGCACCGCCACCGCCTCGCCGGCTCCGTCGAGGCCGAGCAAGCCCGCGCCGAGCACCCCCAGGAACATCGTCAGCACCTCGCCGATGTTCGAGGAGAGCAGGAACCGAAGGAACTTCCTGATGTCGGCGAAGATGCCCCGGCCCTCGCGCACGGCCGTGACGATCGTGGCGAAGTTGTCGTCGGCCAGGATCATGTCGGCCGCCTCCTTCGTCACGTCGGTGCCGGTGATGCCCATGGCGACGCCGATGTCGGCGGACTTGAGCGCCGGCGCGTCGTTCACGCCGTCGCCGGTCATGGCCACGATGTTCCCGCCGGCCTGCAGTGCGTCGACGATGCGGAGCTTGTGCTCCGGCGCCACGCGGGCGTAGACGCTCACCTCGCCGACCGCCGCGCCCAGTGCCTCGTCGTCGAGCTCCTCGATCTCGTCACCAGCCAGGACGCGGGCGTCACCGGACACGATCCCCAGGTCGCCGGCGATGCGAGCCGCCGTGCGGGGGTGGTCGCCCGTGATCATCAGCACACGGATGCCCGCCGCCGACGCGTCGGCGATGGCGACGCGGGCCTCGTCGCGGGGTGGGTCGATGATCCCGACCATGCCGACGTACGTGAGGTCGTGCTCCACGTCCTCGCCGGCACCGACCGCGCCGTCGTCGGCGACCGGCCGGTAGGCCACGGCGAGGGTGCGCAGGGCCCGGTCGGCCAGCGCGTCGACCGTCGTCAGCACCGCCTTGCGCCGGTCGTCGTCGAGGGGCCGCACCTCCGTGCCCACGCGCTCGTGGGTGCAGAGGGCGAGGAGCACGTCGGGCGCCCCCTTGCTGACGACGGAGACCGAGTCGCCCTCGTGGGCATCGACCTCCAGGGTCGACATGAGCTTGCGCTCAGAGGTGAAGGGAACCTCGCCGATCCGCTCGAAGCGCTGCTCGCGCACCGCCGTCAGGCCGAGCTTCGCCTCCGCGACCAGGAACGCCGCCTCGGTGGGGTCACCGTTGATCGTCCACTCGCCGTCGACCTCCCGCAGGCTCGCGTCGTTGGCGAGGCTGCCCCCGACCAGCACGGCGCGCACCTCCTCGAGCAGCGCTTCGTCGTCGATCGGCTCACCGCCGACCAGCAGCTCCCCCACCGGCCGGTAGCCGCTGCCCGTGATCTCGACCTCGCCGGAGGCGGTGACCACCACCTCGATCGTCATCTCGTTCTTGGTGAGCGTGCCCGTCTTGTCGGAGCACACCACCGACGCCGACCCGAGCGTCTCCACCGAGGACAGCCGCTTCACGATCGCCCGCTGGCGGGCCATTCGCTGAACGCCCAGGGCGAGCACGACAGAGAGCACGGTGGGCAGGCCCTCCGGCACGGCGGCGACGGCCAGCGACACGCCGACCAGGAGAACGCCCACAACGTCAGACGCACCGTCGAGGTCCGAGGTGAGGAAGACAGCCGCGATCACCACCGCCGCGATGGCGATCACCGCCAGGCCGAGCGCACGGCCGATGAGGTCGACCTCGCGCTGGAGGGGCGTGCGCTCGTCGCTGGTGGCACCGAGCAGCCGGGCCACGCCGCCCATCTCGGTGGCCATCCCGGTGGCGGTCACGACGGCCCGACCGCGCCCCCGGGTCACGGCGGTGCCGGCGAACACCATGTTCACGCGGTCACCGACCCCGGCCGGGGCGGACAGCATGGCCACCGACTTCGTGACCGCCTCGCTCTCGCCGGTCAGCGACGCCTCCGCTATCTGCAGCGACGCCGCCTCCACCAGCCGGGCGTCAGCACCCACGGCGTCGCCCTCGGCGAGCAGGATGACGTCGCCCGGCACGAGCTCCGTCGTGTCGAGGCGCTGCTCCGCCCCGTCGCGCAGCACCGTCGTGGTCGGTGCGGCCATGCGCTGTAGGGCGGCGACCGCCTGCTCGGCTCGGGCCTCCTGCACGTAGCCGAGCACCGCGTTGACCACGACGATCACAGCTATGACGATCGCCTCGAACGGCACCTCCTCGCGCCCCTCCACCACCCACGCGGTCAGCGAGATCGCAACGGCACCGAGCAGGAGGTAGGTGAGCGGGTCGGCCAGCTGGCCGAGCAGCTTGCGCCACCGCGGCACGGCCACGGCGGCATCGAGCCGGTTCGGCCCGTGAGCGGCCAGACGGGCTGCGGCCTCTGCGCTCGAGAGGCCCCGGTCGGGATCGACGTCGAGCTCGGCGGCCACGGCGGCCGGCTCGCGGCACCACGCGGGAGCGCCGGCAGGCCCGTCGTCTGATCCGAGGGTTTCTGTCGAGCCGGCGATGCCCGTCACGCTAGGAGACTGCTGGGCGGTCGCGGGCTGCGTGGCCAGGTCGGGACCTTGGACCCTGGAGGAGCTGTGACGGAAGGCGCACACTGACCACTGGGCGCAGAACGCCCAGCGCGTAGCCAAGGAGGGTGACCTGGTGACCGCACAAGACTCCCGTACGGGCCTGGACCTGATCGACCGCGACGAGTGCGTCCGCAGGCTCGAGGCCGACTCGATCGGCCGGCTGGCCGTGAACGTGGGGCGCTCTCCCACGATCCTGCCGGTGAACTACCGGATGGACGGCGAGCACGTCGTCTTCCGCACAGACTGGGGCACCAAGCTCGAGATGGGCCGGCGGGCGCCGGTCAGCTTCGAGATCGACTGCTTCGACCGCGCCCACCACACGGGTTGGAGCGTCGTCGTGTCCGGCTACCTCGACGAGGTGACGCCCTACGACGCCGAGACCTTCGACCGGGTGCACAAGCTCGCCGTGGACCCTTGGGCCGGCGGCGAGAAGTCCCACTGGGTCCGCATCGTGCCGAGCCGCATCACCGGCCGCGAGGTGTCGGGCTGATCAGCGGCGCGGGGGCGACACCAGGTGGGAGCGGATCCCGATGGCGACCGCCTCCAATCGGGTGCTGGCGCCGAGCTTCAGCAGGATCCGCGAGATGTGGTTCCGCACCGTGTTCACGCTGAGGTGAAGCGACTCCGCGATGCCCTCGGTGCTCACGCCCGTGGCGAGCAGCTCCAGCACGTCGAGCTCGCGGGCGGTCAGCGCGCTGCGGTCGTCGGAGGAGCCCACCCCTGAGCGGCGCATCACCTTGGCCAGCATCTCCGGGGAGAACACGCTCTCCCCGTTGGCGACCCGCGTCACCGCATCGAGGATGTCGTCGAGGGTGCGGCCCTTGGTGATCACGCCGTCGACCCCGGCCTCGACGGCTCGGAACAGGGAGTGGTCGGACACGAAGCCGGACACGACCAGCACACGGCCGCCGGAGGCCGCCTTCAGCTCGGCGATGGCGTCGATCCCCTCGCCGTCGGGCAGGGCGGTGTCGAGCACGATGACGTCGGGCTTGAGCTGCGACGCCTGCTGGTGGGCCTCGGCCAGCGTGGTGGCCACACCGCGGACGTTCAGGTCGTCGCGCATGCCGGCCGCCAGCCGCAGGCCCTCGGCGACCATCGTGTGATCTTCGACGATGAGGATCTCCACAGGTGCCCGCATCGGACAAGCATCGCATCCCTGCCGATCCCGCCTCAATCGCACGGTCTCACCCTTTGCGGC
>DATCYI010000112.1:0-5962 GCA_036570385.1 Acidimicrobiales bacterium
CGGCGCGCTGCGCGCCGTCGTCACCTACCTGCTGATCTACGCCGCCATGAACCTCGGCGCCTTCGCCGTCGTGCTCGCCGTGGCCCGCAAGACCCGCAGCGCCGAGATCGACACCTGGGGCGGCCTCTTCGAGTACGCGCCAGGCCTCAGCGTCTTGATGTCGCTGTTCCTCTTCAGCCTCGCCGGCATCCCGCCGCTCGGTGGCTGGCTGGCGAAGTTCGTCATCTTCAAGGCTCTCGTCGAACCCGACCTCACCGTCGGCGGCGTCACCCTCGCGGTTGTCGTCGCCGTGAACTCGGTGATCGCGCTCTACTACTACGCCAACGTCGCCCGCATGATGTGGATGAACCCGGTGCCCGACGGCGATCGCACCCCCGTGCGCGTCCCCTTCTCGCTCGGCGCCGCTCTCGCCATCTCCATCGTCATCACCCTCGCCTTCGGCGTCAGCAACCTCGCCACCCGCTTCGGCGACCTCGCGACGTTCATCTGAGCTTCGTCCTCGCTCGCCCTTCGGGCGAGCTGGTTTCGTCCTCGGCGGCCTGCGGCCGCCTGCGGCGAGTCTTGTTCTGTGCTCGCCCTTCGGGCTCGCGCTGAGTGCTTGCTGCTCCGGGGCGGCGGGGCCGCCCCTGCGCTCTGTGGGGGGCTCCGGCGGAGCCTCTGCCCCCCACGCCCCCCGCCGCTCGCTTCGCTCGAGTAGCCCCGCGCTGCCGGCGTGGGTCCTTCGGCAGAGTGTCTGCCCCCGGCGCCCCCGCCGCTCGCTTCGCTCGGGTAGCCCCGCGCTGCCGGCGTGGGTGCTCCGGCTCTCTTGGCTCGCTGCTTCCTTTGGTTCTGGGGATGGTTGATGGCCATATCGGGCCATCAACCACCCCCAGTTCGGTCGTGGAGCGGGCCGCTCTGGTGTCTCGTTGGTCTGTTGGGTGGGTCTAGGTCGGGGCGGCTAGTGCAGCGGGAAGCCCGGCGGGCTGCCGGGCGTTGCCGTACGGGCCGGCCCCGTCGGGTGTCGCTGGTGGGGGCGGGCGAGAGGGGCCCCTCGCTCACTGGTGGCGGCCGGGGGAGGGGGTCTGGGCTTGCTGGCAGGATGGGGGTGTGACGCCGGTTGAGGTTGCTGTTCGGGGGGCCATCGGGCGGCGGGGGCCGATCCCGTTCGACGAGGTGGTGGCCGCGGCGCTCTACTCGCCCGACGGGGGCTTCTACACGGGGGAGGGGCGAGCCGGACGGCGAGGAGACTTCGTCACCAGCGCCGAGGTCGGACCGCTGTTCGGCACGCTGGTCGGTCGGGCGCTCGACGACTGGTGGATCGAGGCAGGTCGACCCGACGTGTTCGTCGTGGTGGAGGCGGGCGCCGGGCCCGGCACCCTCGCCGCGTCGATCCTCGCGTCGAAGCCGGCCTGCTCGCAGGCGCTGCGCTACGTCCTCGTGGAGACCTCACCTGCGCAGCGGGCCATGCACGGGTCTCGGCTGAACCTCGAAGACCCGATGTCCGCCTTCCCCAGCCTGACCGAGCCGGATGAGGACGGCCGGGCGCCTGCGGTGGCGCCCCCCTCGGGCCCCATCGTGGTGAGCGCCCCCGAGCTGCCGCGCCTGCCGGGCAGCTCGTTCGTGATCGCCAACGAGCTGCTCGACAACCTGCCGTTCGGGCTGGCCGAGATGGCCGACGACGGCTGGCAGGAGGTCCTCGTGGGCGTGGAAGGCGACGAGCTCGTCGAGGTCCTCGTGCCGCTCGACCCCGGCCGCGCCGGTTCCCTGCCCGCCGACGTCGCGCCGGGATCGCGCGCACCGCTGCAAGCTGCTGCCTCCAGCTGGGTCCGTGACGCGCTCGACGCCGCCGGCCCGGGCGGGCGGGTTCTCGCCATCGACTACGCGGCCACCACCGCAGAGCTGTGCAGCCGACCGTGGACGGAGTGGGTCCGCACCTATCGTCAGCACCAGCGCGGCGGCCATCCGCTGAACGAGCTCGGCAGCCACGACATCACCTGCGAGGTCGCTGTCGACCAGCTGCCCCCTCCCACATCGCAGCGATCCCAGGCTGACTGGCTCGGGTCGCTCGGCATCGACGAGCTGGTGGCGGAGGGCCGCCGCATCTGGAACGAGCGGGCCGCCATCGGTGACCTGGCGGCGCTCCGCGCCCGCAGCCGGGTCAACGAGGCCGCCGCGCTCCTGGACGGCGCCGGGCTCGGCGCCTTCCAGGTCCTCGAGTGACACCCCTGACCGCCCGAAGCAACCCCACCCTCTGCTGCACGTGGAAGTGCTCCACCCCATGCGAACCTGCGGCCCTTCTTCGCGGTTCCCCGCGGGTTTGGGCCGCAGGTTCGCGGGGGTGAGCTGGGTTGGAGCCCGGTTCGCCTGGGTGGGCGGCCGTCCCAGGGCCGGGGCTGGGGTTGGTGGGTCCGTCTGGGCGGGTAGGTGGTGGCGATGCTGTCGGTGAGGGCGGAGCGGCGGACGACGCGGGGTCGGTGGTTGCGGAGCTGCGCCGTGGGCGTGCTCGTGGCCGTCGGCGCGGCGGCCTGTGGCGAGGAGGCGGACCAGGCCCCGGACCTGCCGCTCGCCGGGGAGGTCGAGCGCTTCGACGTGGGCAGCGATCCTGCCGTGGTGTTCAAGCCTGAGGGCGATGTCGAGGGGATTCTGATCTACCACCACGGTGCCGGCGAGACGATCGACGAGCTCGTCGAGCTGCAGTCGCGGTCCACGTCGCTGGTCGGCCACCTGCTCGAGGAGGGCTGGGCCGTGGCCGCGACGGCTGCCGGCGGCGACCACTGGGGCAGCCAGGCGGGGATCGATGCCAACACCGCGCTGTGGGAGGCCCTGGACGACGACCTCCGCGCCGACTCGGTGGTGCTGCTGGGGCACTCGATGGGCGGTGTCTCCTCGCTGTCGTGCATCGTGCAGGAGTGCGTGCCGGGCATCGACGGGTGGATCGGCATCTACCCGCTGGTCGACCAGCGCTCGCTCGTCGGCTCCTCCATCGCGGCTGAAGCCCTGCCCGCCATCGAGCAGACCTTCGGCGGGGCTCCGCCGCCGTCGCTGATCCCCCTCGAGCAGGCCGACGCGCTCGCGGAGGTGCCGATGGTCGTGTGGGCGTCGCCGGACGACGAGGTCGTCCCCATGGAGACCAACGCCGCCGAGCTGGCGCGGCGGGTCGAAGCCGCAGGCGGCCAGGTCACGTTGCACACGGCCAGCGGCCCCCACGGCGATCCCTCGCACTACGACGCGGAGGCGATCCTCGACTTCCTGCACTCCCTCGAGCCCTGAGCCGCCGAGCCGGGCGAAGCGGCGTCCTAGGGTGGACGTGCTCTCAACGAAACGACGAACACCGGGGGGTCCACCATGGCCGACGAGCAGCAGGGCGCAGCGATCGAGGACTACCTCGTCGAGGACCGCAAGTTCCCGCCGCCCGCCTCCTTCGTGGAGCAGACGCTCGCGGCATCGCCGTTCCTCTACGACGAGGCCGGTGAGGACTACCTCGGGTTCTGGGCCAAGCAGGCTGCCGCCCTGCTCGACTGGGACGAGGACTGGCACACCATCTTGAAGTGGGAGGCCCCCTTCGCCGAGTGGTTCGTGGGCGGCAAGCTCAACGCTTGCTTCAACGCGGTCGACCGCCACGTCATCGCGGGCAACGGCGACAAGGTCGCGTACCACTGGGAGGGCGAGCCCGGCGACACCCGCACCATCACCTACGCCGACCTCCACGACGAGGTGCAGCGCTTCGCCAACGTCCTCAAGGACCTGGGTGTGGCCAAGGGCGACCGCGTCGCCATCTACATGCCGATGATCCCCGAGCTCCCGGTGGCCATGCTGGCCTGCGCCCGCATCGGCGCCCCGCACTCGGTGGTGTTCGGCGGGTTCAGCCCCGACTCGCTCATCGACCGGATCAACGACGCCGAGTGCAAGGTCGTCATCACCGCCGACGGCGGCTACCGGCGCGGTCTGCCGTCCATGCTGAAGCCGAACGTCGACGTCGCCCTCGGGTCGACACCGAGCGTCGAGCACGTAGTGGTGGTCAAGCGGGTCGACGAAGCGGTCGAGATGGTCGACGGGCGCGACGTCTGGTGGCACGACCTCGTGGCCGCCGCCGCGCCCGAGTGCCCGTGCGAGCCCATGGACAGCGAGGACCTGCTGTACCTGCTCTACACCTCGGGGACGACCGCGAAGCCCAAGGGCATCATGCACACCACCGGCGGCTACCTCACGCAGGTCGCGTTCACCCACAAGTACGTGTTCGACCTGCACCCCGACACCGACGTCTACTGGTGCGCCGCCGACATCGGCTGGGTCACTGGCCACAGCTACATCGTCTACGGGCCGCTCACCAACGGCGCTACGTCGGTGATCTACGAGGGCACGCCCGACACCCCCGGCAAGGACCGGCTCTGGGACATCGCCGAGCGCTACGGCGTCACCATCCTCTACACGGCGCCCACGGCGATCCGCACCTTCATGAAGTGGGGCACGCAGGAGCCGGAGCGCCACGACCTCTCGAAGCTGCGGCTGCTCGGCAGCGTCGGCGAGCCGATCAACCCCGAGGCGTGGATGTGGTACCACGACAACATCGGCGGGGGTCGCTGCCCGATCGTCGACACGTGGTGGCAGACAGAGACCGGCGCCATCATGATCAGCCCGCTGCCCGGTGCCACCACCACCAAGCCCGGCTCCGCCACCTTCCCGCTGCCCGGCATCGAGGTCGAGGTGGTCGACGGCGACGGCAACCGCGTGGAGCGCGGCGGCGGCTACCTCACGATCACCCGCCCCTGGCCGGCCATGCTGCGCGGCATCTACGGCGACCCCGAGCGCTACCGCGACACCTACTGGAGCCGCTGGGAGGGCCGCTACTTCGCGGGTGACGGCTGCAAGCTCGACGACGAGGGCTACCTCTGGCTCCTGGGCCGGGTCGACGACGTGATGAACGTGTCGGGCCACCGCATCTCCACCACCGAGGTCGAGTCGGCGCTGGTCGACCACCCCGCTGTGGCCGAGGCCGCGGTGGTCGGCGCCAACGACCCGGTCACCGGCCAGGCGATCATGGCCTACGTCATCGCCCGGGGAGACCGCGAGCCCACGCCCGAGTTGGGTGAGGAGGTGCGCCAGCACGTGGCCACCAAGCTCGGGGCGATCGCCCGGCCGAAGACGCTCATCTTCACCGACGAGCTGCCCAAGACGCGCTCCGGCAAGATCATGCGGCGGCTGCTGCGGGATGTGGCCGAGGGGCGCGCCCTCGGCGACACCACCACGCTCGCGGATCCGGCGGTGGTCGAGGAGATCAAGCGCCGGGCCGACTCGTCTCCCACCGAGGAGTGACGCACCCCAGCTGGTGAACCTCAGCTGGTGAACCTCAGCTGGTGAGCGCCGACCTGACCGCGTCGAGGAACGTGGCCTCGTCCATGGGCTTGGCCACGACGGCCCGGCAGCCCGAGGCGACGACGCGGCGCACGCGGGTCGGGCTGGCGGCCGCGGTGGCCATGATGATCGGGATCTCACGCAGGTCGGGATCGGCCTGGAGGACCTCGATGAGCTCATCACCGGTCATCCCGGGCATGAGCGCGTCGGTGACCACCAGGTCGGGCCGGTGCTCTCGCACTGCGGCCAGCCCGGCGGTCCCGTCGCCGGCCACCACGACGCCGAAGCCGGCGTCCTCGAGCCAGAACTCGACGAGGCGCTGCACGGCCGGCTCGTCCTCGACGTAGACGACGAGTGGTCGCCGGGTGCGGGCCATGCCACAGTGTGGCGCAGCACGGCGTGGGGCAGGAGAAACGGCGCTAGGAACCGAACGGATCAACGTGCACCACTCGTCGCAGCAGCGCCATCGTTGGGCGGTCATCGCCCTGGCCGCGGCAGCGCTCTGCATCGCTGTGCCGGCCGCTGCCGCCCAGGTGCCACCGCTACTCCCCGAGCCGACCACCACGACGGCACCGCCTCCCGCCACCACCGCTCCCCCCTCCGGCGACCCCGAGGCACCGGCAGCGCCTTC
>DATCYI010000113.1:0-9570 GCA_036570385.1 Acidimicrobiales bacterium
CTTCGAGCCGGCTCCGGCCGGTGGCGGTGGCGGCGGTGGTGGTGGTGGTGGTGGCGGTACCGGCGGTACCGGCGGTCCGGCTGGACCCGGTGCTCCCACGGGCGGTCCGCTGCCCGCCGGCGGCACCGCGATGTCTGACCCGCAGGGCACCGCGCCCCTGTCGGTGGCGGTCACCACCCCGGTCGCCGGCGTCGTGTCCATCACTCCCGCCGCGGGGGGCACGGCTCCCAGCGGCTTTAGCTTGGTGGGCTCGTCCTTCCAGGTGGAGGCGCCTGACGCCACGGCCGAGGAGCCGCTGCGCCTGGTGTTCGCCATGGAGCGCTCGCTGGCTGGCGGCGCCCCGATCGTCGTGCTGCGAGACGGTGTGCCGATCGCTCGCTGCGACGGCCCGGCTGGCGTGGCCAGCCCCGACCCGTGCATCGCCGGCACGTCCACGGCGGGCGGTCGCTTCGAGGTCACCGTCTTGTCGTCGCACGCATCTCGCTGGGATCTGGTCCGGCCGACGTCAGGCAGCACCGCCGCCGCGTGCCGTCCGCACGCGACGCTTCCCTTCGGCGACGTGACCGCAGGCAACCCGCACCGCGCTGCCGTCGGCTGCCTCGTCGAGCACGGCATCACCACCGGCATCGACGTCGACACCTACGGCCCGGCGTCGCCGGTGACCCGCGGCCAGATGGCGACGTTCCTGCTGCGCCTGCTCGAGGCCTCCGGGGTGGAGGTGCCGGAGGTGGCAGCGGGGCGGCCGTTCCTCGACGTGCGAGCCGCCGACGTCCACGCCGGTTCCATCGCCGCACTGGCGGACCTGGGCATCGTGCGAGGCACAGGAGGCGGGCTGTTCCGTCCCGAGGCCCCGGTCACCCGAGCGCAGACGATGACGTTCCTGGTCGGCGCCTACGAGCTGGCGACGGGCGCCCAGCTGCCCGAGCCCGCGACGGCACCGTTCGGTGACATCGCCGGCAGCGGCCACGAGGTCGCCATCGGGCAGGCCGCCGCCCTCGGTGTGGCCGCCGGCGTCGACGCCGACACCTTCGTCCCGACCCGCCACCTCCGCCGTGACCAGATGGCCTCGTTCCTGGCCCGCACCCTCAACCTCCTCGTCCTCCGCGGCTGAAGCCCCAGCGAACCTGCGCCCCAAGCTCGCGGTTTTCCGCGAGGAATGGCCGCAGGTTGCGGGGGTACTTGCGAACCTGCGCCCCAAACCCGCGGTTTTCCGCGAGGAATGGCCGCAGGTTGCGGGGGCACTTGCGAACCTGCGCCCCAAACCCGCGGTTTACCGCGAGGAATGGCCGCAGGTTGGTGGGGGCTAGGTCGGGGAGGTGGGGGGCCAAGGGGTGGCTTCGGCCACCTCGGCGAGGGTGATGGGGCGGTAGAGGTGCGGGTAGGTGCCGTGGCCGCTCTCCTCCCAGCGGAGCTCGGGGTCGAGCAGGTCGCGGCGGAGGCGCAGCACGACGAGGTCGGTCGCACCCGGGAAGTGCCGCTCGATCGTGCCCGTCAGCTGATCGCCGGTGGAGCAGTGGACGAAGCCCTCGTCGGCCAGGCTCGCCGGAGCCACCTCGCCGTCGGACTGGGCCCCAGCCCAGCCCGCTGCCGTCGTGATGTGGAAGACGTCGTCAGGCGCCATCAGGCGGCTCCCAGCTTGAGGACCTCGCCGGTGCCGAGCAGCGCGTAGAGCTCGCCGTCGTCGCCCTCGCCGAAGGACTGGAGGTCGGTGACCGGCAGGTCCCACGTGCGCTCGTCGATCACCGCGCCCTCGTGCACCTGGATGGCGCTGATGCCCTGGGCGCAGTAGTCGCCGAACACGTAGGCGCCGCGCAGCGCACCGATCGCCTCGCCCCGATAGACGTAGCCGCCGGTGATCGAGCAGCCGTCGTCTCGCCCGTACTCGTAGATCGGCAGGATCGCCTTGGGTGGGTTCGTGCCGCCCTCGAACGGGTGCGTCCCCTCCATCTCGCTCCAGCCGAGGTTGGTGCCACGGCCGGCGTCGAAGCCGCCGACGGACGGGAGGTGGTTGATCTCCTCCCACTCGTTCTGGCCCACGTCGGCCACCCAGAGGTCGCCGTTCGCGCGATCGAACGAGAAGCGCCACGGGTTGCGCACGCCGTAGAGCCACGTCTCAGGCGCGGCGCCGGCGCCGTTGGCGAAGGGGTTGCCGGCGGGGATCCCGTAGGCGGGGCCGTCTTCGCTGCCCGCGATGGGGTCGATGCGCAGGATCGAGCCGAGCAGCGTCGTCGGGTCCTGGCCGTTGCCGTCGGGATCGCCGGCACTGCCACCGTCGCCCAGGCCGATGTAGAGGTAGCCGTCGCGACCGGTGGCGAGCTGGCCGCCGTTGTGGTTCGGGTACGGCTGCGCGACCTCGAGGAGCTGGCGGCGCGTGTCCTCGTCGACGTCGCCACGGGTGTCGAGCTCGTACTCGAGCACGACGGTCCGCCCGTCGGGTGCCGCGGTGAAGTCGACGTAGAGTCGACCGCCGTCGCTCGAGAAGGCCAGGCCGAGCAGGCCCTGCTCCCCGTCGTTGATCACCTCGTCGGAGAGGTCGAGGACAGGTGTGCGCTGCAGCTCGTACCGAGCGGGCCGTGACTCCTCGGCCTCCGTCACCTCGATGTGGCGCACGGTCCCGCCCTTGTCGGCGATGTAGAGGTCGGGCGAGCCGGGCCGCACGGCGAGAGCGGTGGGCGACTCGAGCTTGGCGATCGCGGTGACCGAGAGCTCGACCTGGTCGAGGGTGCCCGTGACCGGTTCCGTCGTGGGTGCGCCGGGCGCGGTGGTGGTGGGCGCAGCGGTGGTGGTCGTGAGGTCTGCGGCCGGCTCCTCGTCGTCGCCACCGCCGCTGCACGCTGCGGCACCCAGCAGGACGACCGCCAGCGCCGCCGTCGAGAGCCGGCGGCTCATCGCCGCACCACCCGGATGAGGCCCTCCTGCACCACCGTCACGGCCAGCTGGCCGTCGGCGGTGTGGATGTTGCCGCGCCCCAGGCCCCGGCCCCCGGAGGCAGACGGGGTGTCCTGGCTGTAGAGCAGCCACTCGTCGGCCCGGAACGGGCGGTGGAACCACATGGCGTGGTCGAGACTGGCCATGAACAGGTCGGGGCTGTGCCAGCTCCCGCCGTGGGGGAGCAGCGCGGTGTCGAGCAGCGACATGTCGCTCGCGTAGGTGAGCACGCAGGCGTGGAGCACCGCGTCGTCAGGGAGGCGACCGGCGGCCCGCAGCCACACCCGCTGGTGGGGAGGTAGCGGCTCGTTGCGGTCGGGCGGGTTCCAGTCGACGTAGCGCATGTCGATCGGGCGCGGCCTCATGTACCAGCTGCCGAGCTGCTCGGCGTAGGGCGCCATCCGCGTCTTGATGTCGGGGAGCTCCTCCGGCGGCGTCGCCTCGGGCATCGGCGCTTGGTGCTCTAGGCCTTCCTCGGGCACCTGGAAGCTGGCCTGGAGGTTGAAGATGGCCTTGCCGTGCTGCACGGCGACGACCCGGCGGGTGGAGAACGAGCGCCCGTCGCGGATGCGGTCGACCTGGTAGAGGATCGGCACCCGCAGGTCGCCCGGACGCAGGAAGTAGGCGTGCAGCGAGTGGACGTCACGGCCGGGTTCCACGGTGCGGGCGGCCGCCACGAGGGCCTGTCCGGCCACCTGTCCACCGAAGACCCTCTGGCGATCCTCGTCGGGTGAGATGCCGCGGAAGATGTTCAGCTCGATCGGCTCGAGATCGAGGAGCTTGACGAGGTCGTCGACGGCGTCCTGGGACATCTGCACATCCTCGCGTAGGCCGGGCGGGGCGCCGGTCCGCGGCCCGCCCGGCTGGTTGGGGAACCTCAAGGTGGGCCCCGTAGGATCCGATGCAGTGAAGATGTCTCCCGCCGCCGTCCTCGATCGCGTCACCGGTGGCCGTGGCGCGCTCGCCATCAAGTACTCGATGGTGTCAGTGGTGGGCGTGACCCTCACCCAGCTGATGCTCGTGCTGCTCGTCGGGATCCTCGATCTCAACCCCACGTGGTCGAACGTGGCGGCCGTCAGCATCACCGCGATCCCCGTGTTCTTCCTGAACAAGCGGTGGGTGTGGCTCCACGACGGCAAGGTCAGCTTCCGGCGCGAGATCGTGCCGTTCTGGGTGTTCACGCTGGCCGGCCTGCTCCTCTCGACGGTGCTCGTCGCGCTGGCCAACCGCGTGTCCGACTCCACCCTCCTGGTCATGGCCGCCAACCTCGGCGGCTTCGGCGTGCTCTGGGTGTCGAAGTTCCTCTTCCTCGACCAGATCATGTTCGGGCACAGCGAGCGCGAGGAGGTCCTGGCCCAGGACCCCTCGGTCGCCGTCGACCCCGCCTGAGCGGCCCCCGCTGATCGGAGCCGGTGGCGCGGGGCGGTAGCGTCCCCGTCCATGCCGCCGCTGCTGAACCTCGACCCCGACCAGCTCCTCTCCACCACACGCGCGGTGCGCAAGCGCCTCGACCTGACTCGCGACGTCGAGCCGGAGCTGATCACCGAGTGCCTCGAGATCGCCGCGCAGGCGCCGACGGGCTCCAACGCCCAGGGCTGGCACTTCATAGTGGTGAGGGATGCCGACAAGCGGGCCCAGCTGGGCGAGTGGTACCGCCAGGGCTTCCAGATGGTCTACGGCAACCCGGAGGCGGTCGTCTCGGCGCTGCCCCAGGACGACCCCGCCTACGTCGACACCACCCGCCGCGTGATCGACTCCGCCACCTACCTCTCCGAGCACATGGCCGAGGTGCCGGTGCTGGTGATCCCGGTGATCGAGGGCCGCACCGACAACGCGCCGGTGATCATGCAGGCCTCCATCTGGGGCTCGCTGTTCCCGGCCGTCTGGAGCTTCATGCTGGCGGCCCGGGCCCGCGGCCTCGGCACGTGCTGGACGTCGCTGCACATGGTGTTCGAGCAGCAGTCCAACGAGCTGCTCGGCCTCCCGGAGAACGTGATGCAGGGCGCGATGATCCCCGTCGCCCACACGATCGGCACCGACTTCAAGCCGGCGCCGCGGCGCGACATGTCCCGCATCATCCACCACGACGGCTGGTGATGGACCCGGCCCTGCGGGCCGCCGCTGAGGCGGCACGAGGGTTCATGCCGGCCGACGAGGGCGTGGCGCTGCACGATGCGGCTGCGGCCGTCGCCGTCGACGGGCCGCTGCTCGAGGTCGGCACCTACTGCGGCAAGTCGTCGGTGTACGTCGGCGCCGCCGCGCGCTCGCTAGGTCGGGTGCTGTTCACCGTCGACCACCACCGCGGCTCCGAGGAGAACCAGCCCGGCTGGGAGTGGCACGAGCCCGACCTCGTCGACCCCGCGGTCGGGAAGATGGACACGCTGCCGATCTTCCGCAAGACGATCCACGACGCGGGGCTCGAGGGCACCGTCGTGGCAGTGGTGGGCGACTCGCCGACCGTGGCCTCGGCGTGGGCCACACCCCTCGCGTTCCTCTTCATCGACGGCGGCCACGGGGCTGAGCCGGCCCGACTCGACTACGAGCGCTGGACACCCCACGTCGTGACCGGCGGCACCTTCTGCATCCACGACGTGTTCGCCGACCCAGCTGACGGCGGCCAGGCCCCCCACGACCACATCTACCGCCCAGCCCTCGACTCCGGCCTCTTCACCGAGCAAGCCGCGGTCGGCAGCCTCCGCATCCTCCGCCGCACCTGACCCAAAACCCCAAGATCTGTGGGCGCAGGAGCACGCTATGCGTGCCTGAGCGCCCACAGATCTTGGGTTTCGGCGATGGCCGACGTCAGTCGTAGGTGAGGAGCGAGATGTGCTCGCGGCCGGCGATGCGGGCGGCGCCGCCGAGGAAGGCGAGCTCGATGACGAAGCCGAGGCCCACCACCTCGCCGCCGAGCGACACGACGAGGCGCGCTGTGGCGGCCGCGGTGCCGCCGGTGGCGAGCACGTCATCGATCACCACGACGCGCTCGCCGGGCGACACGGCGTCCTCGTGCAGCTCGAGCTGGTCGGTGCCGTACTCGAGCTCGTAGGCCTCCGTGATGGTCGCCCACGGCAGCTTGCCGGGCTTGCGCACCGGCACGAACCCGGCGCCGAGGCGCTGGGCGACGGGAGCCGCGATCACGAAGCCCCGAGCCTCCACCCCCACCACCTTGTCGACCGAGCGCGCCGCGAAGTGCGCAGCGAGCGCGTCCGTCGCTGCCGTGAAGCCGGCAGCGTCGCCGAGCAGCGGCGTGATGTCCTTGAACGTGACCCCCGGCTTCGGGAAGTCGGGCACATCACGGATCAGCGAGGCGATCTCGTCCACCGCCCGAACGTACCGAAGATCTGTGGGCACTGAAGATCTGTGGGCGCGTAGGCACGGAATGCGTGCTCTGGCGCCCACAGATCTTGGGGTCAGAGGTCTTGTGGGAGCTCCATGAGCGGGGGGAGGACTCCGGCGCTCTCCGCGAAGAGGGCGCTCGCCGGGGTGGTGCCGGCGAGGGCGTCGGCGGCGAGGATGACCGACGCCGCGGTGTAGGTGCTGCGCTCGCCGCCAGGGAAGCGGGCCTCGTCGGGGAAGACGGTGCCGGTCCAGTAGCGACCGTCCTCGTGACGGAACTGCTGCGCCCATCCGAAGAGCATCTCGGCCGTGTCGCGGTCGCCGACGGCGAGGTGGGCCAGCGCGCACTCGCAGGTCTCCGCCACGGTGATCCAGGGGCGGTCGGACACGCAGCGCACGCCACGGTCCTCCATCACGAACGTGTCCCGCCGCTCCTCGAGCCGGGCCCGCCCGGCGTCGCCGAGCACGACCCCGCCGAGCACCGGGTAGTACCAGTCCATGGCCCAGCGGTGCTTGGGGGCGAAGGCCTCGGGCACCTCGCGGATCACCCGGGCGAGCCTGGCCGCGGACAGCTCCCAGTCGGGGCGATCGTGGCCGAGCAGCTCGGCGATGGCGATGGCGCAGCGCAGGCTGTGGCAGATCGACGATGAGCCGGTGAGCAGCGCGAAGCTCCAAGGCGTGCCGTCGGCGTGTCGGGCCCAGAGGATCTCGCCGCGCGGAGTCTGCAGGTCGAGCACGAAGTCGATGGCCCGCTCGACGGTGGGCCACATGGCCTCGACGAAGCCGCGGTCCTCGGCGAGCAGCCAGCGGTGCCACACGCCCGCGGCGATGTAGGCGCACACGTTGGCGTCGAGCTTGTCCTGCTCGACCTCGGTGCGGCCGTCTTCCCCGGCGATGTAGTACTGGTGCCAGGAGCCGTCGTCGCGCTGGAGGCCGACGAGCCACTCGTAGGCGCGGTCGGCCTCGGCCCGCCGTCCGCCGATGTCGAGGGCCATGGCCGCCTCGACGTGGTTCCACGGGTCGCTGTGGCCGCCCGGGAACCAGGGGATCATCCCGGATGGGAGCTGCCACTCGGCGAGCCCGTCGACGGTGGCGTTGAGGTCGGTGGCCGACACGAGGCCGGGAACGTCGATCGGCATGCCTACTGCGCCCTCCCGTCGGGCTTGCGGGCGTAGACGACGAGGCTCTTGCCGAGCACCGGGTTCAGCACCCGCTCGGTCAGCCGGGCGATCGGGCCCATCGGCTTGGTCTGCATGATCTCCCAGACCAGCACCTGGCGGTAGGCGCGCACCAGCGGGTGGTCGTCGTTGGTCGGCCCGACGGCGCACTTCAGCCACCAGTAGGGCGAGTGCAGGGCGTGGGCGTGGTGCGCAGCTCCGGGCTCCAGGCCCGCGGCGCGCATGCGGGCGCGCAGCGTGGGCTCCTTGTAGATGCGCACGTGGCCGCCCTCCACGAAGGGGGCGTGGTACTCGTCGGACAGCGCCCAGCAGATCTTCTCCGGCAGCCACGACGGCACGGTGGCGGCGAGGGTGCCGCCCGGCTTCAGCACCCGGAACACCTCGTGCAGCGACTGCTGGTCGTCGCTGACGTGCTCCAGCACCTCCGACGCGATGATCCGATCGAAGGTGGAGTCGGCAAACGGGAGCTGCAGCGCGTCGCCGTTGACGGCGGTGGCCAGCGACCCGGGTGCCGTCCCAGCCTCGCCGCCCGCTCGCATGGCGGCGAAGAGCCCGGTGACGTCCTTCAGCTCAGCGGCGGAGTAGTCGAACGCAACGACGCGCGCGCCGCGGCGGAACGTCTCGAAGGCGTGGCGACCGGCGCCTGCTCCGAGGTCGAGGAGCAGATCGCCCTCGCGCACCCCGAGCTCATCGAAGCGAACGGTGAGCATCAGCGGGCTTGCTCGAGGCGGATGCGGTACTGCTCGACGGTCTTGGCGGCGGTGTGCTTCCACGACCAGCGGTCGATGATGCGCTGCCGGCCGCGGGCGCCGATCGTGCCCCGCAGGTCGGGCTGCTCGAGGGCCCAGCGGATCTTGGCGGCGAGCGCCTCGCTGTCGCCGGGCGGCACGACCATCGCGGTGTCGCCGTCCTTGCCGATCACCTCGGGGACCGCTCCGCCGGTGGTGCCCACGAGCGGGGCGCCGCAGGCCATGGCCTCGATGGCGGGCAGCGAGAAGCCCTCGTAGAGCGACGGCACGACGGCCATCTCGGCCTCGGAGTAGAGCTCGATGATGCGGCGCTCGGGCACGTTGGTGACGAACTCGACGTGGTCTTCGAGGCCGAGCTGCTTGATGGCTGCGTCGCTCGCGCCGCCGGGCTTGCGCTTGCCGATGACGACGAGGTGGACGTCGTCGCGCTCCGTGCGCAGCTTGGCTACGGCCTCGAGGAGGTACTTGAGGCCCTTCATGGTGACGTCGGCCGATGCAGTCGTGACGAGCCGGCCCGGCACGACATTCACCTCCGGCAGCGGGGTGAACAGCTCGATGTCGACGCCGACCGGCACGATCGCCATGCGCTCGGGATCGACCTTGTGGTCGTGGCTGATGTCCTTGAAGGAGTTCTCGGACACCGTGATGACCCGCTCGAGCCGGCTCGCCACGCGGGTCTGCATCGAGGTGAACGAGTACCAGCGCTGCAGGGTGAGCCGCTTGTACCAGCCCTCGGCCGCGCCCATCTCGAGGCGGCGGTCGACGGTGATCGGGTGGTGGATCGTGGCGATCACCGGGATCTTCAGCTGCTGCTCGATGGCGAGCAGGCCGTAGCCCAGGCACTGGTTGTCGTGCACGAGGTCGAAGTCGCCCTGGCGGTGGCGGAGGTGGTCCCACGCCCGCATCGAGAAGGCCAGCGGCTCAGGGAAGGTGCCGGCGGAGAACGCAGCGACCTCGAGGAAGTCGGTCCAGTGCTTCAGCTCCCACAGGCCCGGCATGCGCATGGGGAAGTGGTCGTTGTAGATGTCGAGGCTGGGCAGCTCCACCAGCGGCACCCGCTCGTCGAGCACCGGGTAGGGCTGTCCGCCGAGGACCTCGACGTGGTGACCGAGGTCGACCAGCGCCTTGGCGAGGTGACGGACGTAGACACCTTGACCACCGACGTGGGGCTTCCCCCGGTAGGCGAGCAGGGCGATCCGGAGGGGAGCGTCGCTGGGCATGGTCCGACAAGCCTTCTAACTCATTGACCCATCGGTCAAGCCGTGCGCGGCGCGCCGCTGCGCGCCTCCCGCTAGCGGACTGCTAGCTGGCGCTAACGCTATCGCCGACGGTCAAGTTTCCGGGCTGGGTGACGGTGGCGTAGAGGCCGAGGTTGTTGT
>DATCYI010000114.1:0-14589 GCA_036570385.1 Acidimicrobiales bacterium
GTGGTGGGCGGCGGCATCACCGGCGCCGGCGTTGCCCTCGACGCGGCCAGCCGCGGCCTGCGCACAGCGCTGGTCGAGCGCGACGACTTCGCCAGCGGCACGTCGTCGAAGAGCTCGAAGCTGGTCCACGGCGGCCTGCGCTACCTGCAGAACGGCGACGTGCGCCTGGTCTACGAGGCGCTCCGGGAGCGCCAGCGGCTGCGGCGCAACGCTCCGCACCTCGTCCGCGTGCTGCCGTTCCTGATCCCGATCTTCTCGAAGGACGGGATCATCAACGCGAAGGTCGCACGAGCGCTCGGCAGCGCCATGTGGATGTACGACCTCACCGGCGGCGCCCGGATCGGCAAGCTCCACAAGAGGCTCTCGAAGGACGCCGCCGTGGAGCACATGCCCACGCTTCCGGCCGGTCGCCTGGCCGGCGCCTACCTCTACTACGACGCCGCCGCCGACGACGCGCGCCTCACGCTCGCCCTGGCCCGCACCGCCGCCCTCGACCACGGCGCCGTCGTGGTCAACCACGCCCGGCTGAGCGAGATGGTGCACGACGACCACGGCCACGTGACGGGTGCCGTGATCGAGGCCGACGGCCAGTCGCTCACCGTCAGCGCCCGGGCCGTCGTCAACGCCACCGGGGTGTGGGCCGACGACGTGCGGGCCCTCGACGAGGGCACCCACTCGGATTCGATCCGACCGGCCAAGGGCATCCACATCACGGTCCCGTGGGAGAAGGTGCGCAACGACATCGCTGTCGTGGTGCCCGTCCCGAAGGACAAGCGCAGCGTGTTCGTCGTGCCGTGGCTGCCCAACGGCGACGGCACCTTCGAGCTCACCTACATCGGCACCACCGACACCGACTACGACGGGCCCGTCGACGACCCGCAGTGCACCCCCGAGGACGTCGACTACCTGCTCAGCGCCATCAACCTCTCGGTGCGGGAGCCGCTCACCACCGCCGACGTCGTCGGCACCTGGGCGGGGCTGCGACCGCTGGTCAAGGCCGCGGCCACCGGCCGCACCGCCGACCTGTCCCGCCGGCACAGCGTCGTGGTCCGCGACAGCGGTGTGGTGACGGTCACGGGCGGCAAGCTCACGACGTACCGGGAGATGGCGCAGGACACCGTCGACGCCGTGGTCGAGCACCTCGGCGACCTCCCCCGCACGGCGCGCCGGTGCCGCACGGCGAAGCTGCCGCTGCGCGGCGCAGGGCGCCAACGCTCCTCGACGCCCTCGGATGCTGACCCGCTGACGATCCACCTCGCCGACCGCTACGGCGACGAGGCCCGGGTGCTGCACGCCATGATCGAGGCCGATCCCTCGCTCGGCGAGCCCGTCGTCGCCGGGCTCCCCTACTGCCGTGCCGAGGCGCTCTACGCGGTGCGCCACGAGATGGCGACCACCGTCGACGACGTGCTCTCGCGCCGCACCCGGGCCCGCCTCCAGGCCCGCGACGCCAGCGCCTCCGCCGCCTCGGAGGTGGCCCGCCTCATCGCCGGCGACCTCGGATGGTCGACCGAGGAGTCACAGCACCAGGCCGACGCCTACGTGGCGCTGGTCGAAGCCGAGCGGGCCGCGCCGGGCCTGCCGTCCACCACACCGGTTCCCGAAGGGCTGGCCACTTGAGCGACTCCCACGACCTGCCCGCCGCCGGGCCTGGCGCTCCTACGCCACCCATCGTGCTCGCCGGTGGCGGCGCGGCAGCCACGTCGCACCTCGACTCAGCACGCGTCGAGGTACCCGCGGCGCTGCTCGAGCGCCTGCGAGGCATCTGCGAAGTGGCCGACGACGGTGACGTCCTCGGCGAGGCCAGCCGAGACTGGTGGCCCCAGGCGATGATCTGGGCGCTCGACGGCGAGGTCGCGGCCAAGGCTGCGGTCGTCGCGTCGCCCACCTCCGCTGATCAGGTCGCGTCCGTCCTGGCCGCCTGCAACGAGGCGAAGGTGCCGGTGACGGCAGCCGCCGGTCGCAGCGGGGTGTGCGGAGCGTCCGTGCCGGTGCACGGAGGAGTGGTGCTCGACCTGTGCGGTCTGAGCGGCATCGTCGAGGTCGACGACACGTCGATGGTGCTCGACGTCGCCGCCGGCACCTTCGGCGACCACCTCGAGCACGCGCTGCGCTCCGACCACGGGCTCACCCTCGGGCACTGGCCTCAGTCGGTCGCGCTCTCGACGGTCGGCGGGTGGCTGGCCTGTCGCTCCGCCGGCCAGCTCTCCACCCGCTACGGAAAGATCGAGGACATGGTCCTCGGGCTCGACGTGGTGCTCGCGGACGGGCGCCGCATCCAGACCGGCGGCGCGCCCCGAGCCGCTGTCGGCCCCGACCTCAACCAGATCTTCGTCGGCTCCGAGGGCACCCTCGGCATCATCACCGGCGCACGACTCCGGCTGCACACGGCGCCGCGGCGCGAGCGCCGGGCGGCGTACACGTTCGACTCCTTCGCCGCGGGCCTCGACGCCATGCGCCGCGTGCTGCAGCGGGGCGCCACGCCGGCCGTGCTGCGCCTCTACGACCCGACGGAGGCAGACCGGACCTACAGCACCGGGGACCGAGCGCTTCTGCTGGTGCTCGACGAGGGCGACGGCGCCATCGTCGACCTCACGATGGAGCTGGTGGCCGAGGTCTGCGTCGACGCGGCCCACGCCGACGTCGCGCACGTGGGCCACTGGCTCGAGCACCGCAACGACGTCGCGGCGCTCGAGGCCCTGATCTCGCGCGGTTACGTGGTCGACACCATGGAGGTGGTCGGGCGCTGGCGCGACCTGCCCGCCATCTACGACGCCACCGTCGCCGCGCTGCGCTCGGTCGAGGGCACGATCGCAGCGTCGGCCCACCAGTCGCACAGCTACACCGACGGCGGCTGCCTCTACTTCACCTTCGCGGCGCAGGTCGACCCGGACCAGCGCGACACGTACTACCGCCAGGCGTGGGACGCAGGCACCCGAGCGGTGCTCGGGGCCGGCGGCGCGCTCTCCCACCACCACGGCGTGGGGCTGAACCGGAGCCGCTTCGTGGCCGACGCCCTCGGCCCAGCGCTCGACGTCCTGGTGGCCACCAAGGCCGCGCTCGATCCGAACGGGATCCTCAACCCGGGCAAGCTCGGGCTCCCCTCCCCCTTCGGTCCGCCCGCCTACTGACGCTCCCTTCGGCCCGCCAGTCCTGGTAGAGAGTCGCCCATGAGCATCCTCGTGATCGACGTCGGGACGAGCAGCGTGCGTGCCGCGGTGGTGCGTCCCGATGCGAGCATCGCCGCCGAGCACCGGGAGGCGCTGCTTCCGTCGTCGCCCGCACCGGGCCTGGTCGAGCTCGACCCCGTGGAGCTGGCATCGAAGGTGACCGAGCTCGCGTCCGCCGCGCTGGCCGAGGCCGGCCCGGTCGATGCGGTGGGGATCGCCAACCAGCGAGCGTCGACCATCGTCTGGGACCGAGCCACCGGGGAACCCGTGGGGCCCGGCATCGGCTGGCAGGACCTGCGCACCGCCGGCACCTGCCTCGTGCTCCAGGCCGACGGCATCCGTGTGGCCCCCAACGCGTCCGCCACCAAGGCCGCCTACCTCCTCGACGAGGCCGACCCCGACCGCACCCGCGACCTGTGCGTGGGCACCGTCGACACCTGGCTCACGTGGTCGCTCACCGAAGGTGCGGTGCACGCCACCGACGCCACGAACGCAGCAATCACGGGGCTGCGCGCGGGCGACGGCAGCGGCTGGGACTCCAAGGTGCTCACGGCCCTGCGGATCGATCAGCGCTCGCTGCCCGAGGTGGTCGACAGCTCGGGCGTGCTCGGCCCGGCCACCGCGCTGCCCGGCGCGCCCCCGATCGCCGCGCTGGTGGGCGACCAGCAGTCGAGCCTCATCGGGCAGGGGTGCGTGCAGCCGGGGCTGGCGAAGATCACCTTCGGCACCGGCGGCATGCTCGACATCAACCTGGGAGATCGCCGCCCCGGCTTTGCGCACCAGGGCGACGGCGGGTGCTTCCCGATCGTGGCCTGGCAGGCCGGCGGGCGAATCGTGTGGGGCGCCGAGGCCGTGATGCTCGCCGCCGGCACCAACGTGGAGTGGCTCCGCGACGACCTCGGGATCATCGCCAGCGCCACCGAGAGCCACGACGTGGCCAGCCTGTGCGAGACGAGCGAGGGCGTGGTCTACGTCCCCGCGCTGCTCGGGCTCGGCGCACCCCGCTGGGACCACGGCGCCCGCGGCGCCCTGCTCGGCCTGACCCGGGGCAGCGAGCGCCCGCAGATCGTTCGTGCCGTGCTCGAGGGCGTGGCCCAGCGAGGCGCCGACCTGGTCGAGTCCGCGGAGAGCGACACCGGCCTGTCGATCCCGTCGCTGCGGGTCGACGGCGGCATGACCGACAACCCCACGTTCCTGCAGGCCCTGGCCGACGCCACCCAGCGCCCTGTGGAGGTGTCGCCCGTGCGCGAGGCCACGACCGTGGGCGCCGCGTTCCTGGCCGGCCTCGCCACCGGGACGTGGGGCGGCTGGGACGACATCGCCGCGACGTGGAGCCCCCGCACCACCGTCGAGCCGGTCGGCAGCTTCGACCGCGACCGCTGGCGCGCCGCCTGCGACCGGGCCGCCGGCTGGATCCCCGAGCTCAGCGCCCTCGAGTTCTGACCCCCCCCGATCCCGCAACCTGCGAGCTTGCGTCGTCACCACGACGACGTGATGTCGCAAGTTCGATCGGACCGGCCCGCCCGCCAACTCCGAACCTGCGAGCTTCCGTCGTCACAACGACGACGCGATGTCGCAAGTTCGATGGGGTGGGCCCACCGATTCCGCAACCTGCGAGCTTCCGTCGGCGCTCTGACGACGGAATGTCGCAAGTTGAGGGGGGTGGGCCCACCGATTCCGCAACCTGCGAGCTTCCGTCGGCAGTCTGACGACGCGATGTCGCAAGTTCGATGGTTTCGGGCTCGGCGCCGGCGGTGTGGAGGGGTGGCGGAGGGCGGCGGGCGTGCGAGACTGGTGGGGACGGTGAGTCGGCCAGGTGGCCGCGGCGTGGCTTGACCACGTCGAGGAAGGTCGGGGCTCCGCAGGGCAAGGGTGCTGGCGAGAGCCAGGGCGGGGCGACCTGTCGGTACAGGGCAACAGAGAGCAGACCGCCGATGGCCTCGGGAGACCGGGGCACAGGCAAGGGTGAAACGGTGCGGTAAGAGCGCACCAGCGTCGAGGGCGACCTCGGCGGCTCGGCAACCCCCACCCGGAGCAAGGTCGAATCGTGGGAGGGCCGGCCCGGCCACATCTCCCCAGGTAGACCGCACAGATGGATGGTCACCACCCCGGCGACCGCAAGGGAACCGGGGTACAGAACCCCGCCTATCGGCCGGCTCACCGTCACCACAGCCTCGGCTGTGACGGCCTCCCCTCTGTGTCCGTGAGTAGTGAGACACCTTCTCATCCCTGATCTGAGCATCGAGGGCAAGAAGGGTGTTTCGCATGTCCAAGACCAATGGCACCACCGCGGCGGGCCGACGCCAGCCACCCGCGCTGGTGAAGTCCGAGCACGCTAAGACATGGCACATCGACGACGGCACCGCACCCGACGGGAGCGAACGACGCAAGACTCCGGTCCGGCGTTCGTTCTCCGCGGAGTACAAGCTGTCGATCCTCGCCGAGTACGACGCCTGTTCCGAGACCGGCGAGAAGGGCGCCATCCTGCGACGCGAAGGCCTCTACTCGAGCCTCATCGCCGACTGGAAGCGCCAGCACCGCCAAGGCCTCCTCAAAGCAGCTGTCGGTCGGTCTGACGGCGGCCGCGGCGGCCCCAGCCTCAGCGAAGTGGCCAAGCTCCGATCCGAGAACGAACGCCTGCGGTCAAAGCTGGCCCAGGCCGAGGTCATCATCGGAGTCCAGGGAAAAGTGCACGCGCTCTTGGAGGAGATCTCGAAGAGCGCGACCCCCGACGACGACGACGCCTGAACACGATCATCGATACCGCCATCGACGAGCTCGTCGCCGCCGGCATCAAACGCCGGCGAGCCTGCACCGCACTGGGCTGTCCTCGCGCCAGCCACTACCGGCGACGCCGCGCCCCCCTGCACGGCCCACCCGAGCCCCGACCCCGATCCCACCGTGCCCTTCAATCCCACGACGCGACCACGATCCTCGACACGCTCAACAGCGAACGGTTCTGCGACCAGGCCCCAGCGCAGATCTGGGCGACGCTCCTCGATGAAGGCACCTACCTGGGCTCGATCAGCACCATGTACCGGCTCCTTCGGGCTGAGCACCAGGTTCGGGAACGACGCCGTCAGGCCCGCCGACCCGCCACGATCAAGCCCGAGCTGATGGCCACCGGAGCGAACCAGGTGTGGTCCTGGGACATCACCAAGCTCCGCGGCCCACACAAGTGGACCTGGTTCCAGCTCTACGTGATCCTCGATGTCCACTCCCGCTACGTCGTGGCCTGGCTCGTCGCCACCCGAGAGTCAGCCCGCCTCGCCGAAGAGCTCATCGCGGACGCCATCTACGAACAGAACGTGCCGGCCGGGCAGCTCTCCCTGCACGCAGACCGCGGCAGCTCGATGACCTCCAAGACCGTCAGCCAGCTACTCGCCGACCTTGGCGTCGAGCAGTCTCACAGCCGGCCCCACGTGAGCAACGACAACCCCTTCAGCGAAGCCCAGTTCAAGACGTTGAAATACTCCCCGACGTTCCCGAAGCGCTTCACCGGCATCGACCACGCCCGCTCGTTCTGCGACTGGTTCTTCGCTCACTACAACCACCACCACCGCCACTCCGGCATCGGGCTCCACACCCCCGCCGACGTCCACTACGGCCGCGACGCCGCCGTCCGAGCCCGACGCCAAGCCGTCCTCGACGCTGCCTACACCGCCCGCCCCGAACGATTCCGACAACCACCCACCGCCCCCCGGATCCCCGAGGCAACATGGATCAACCCACCCCAGGAGACGACACTGGCCACCACATCCATCTGAACCAACGGTGTCTCACCTCCGCTGACACGTTCCGCTCCCCGGGGGACTGTCACACCACCTGAGGATGATGGGCGGCATGGACCTCTGGTACCCGCCGAACGACCAACCGCACCTGCTCGAGTGGTGGCGGCCGCTCCTGCTGGCCAGCCGCGCTGCCCGGGTCGAGCGCTTCCCGTGGCCCCTCCACATCGACGAGGTGCAGCTCGTCGGCCGCGTCGACCGCGGCAGCCGAGGGGCGATCTGGGTGTACCGACACAGCGAGTCGCGCGGGGAGATCTACATCGACGCGACAGGCCAGACCTACAAGTACACGCGCACGCCGAACGCGAAGTCGCACGGCCGGTTCAACGCCTGCCCGGTCCGAGACGCGCTCTGGCGGGCCGCGCTGCCCACCGTCGTCGAGCCCATCTGGTACGACGACCCCTCGCCGGCCCTCGCCAACCGGGGCTGGGCCGACGAGGCGTACGACGCCCACGACGAGGCAGACGGCGACGGCGCGGCACCAGGCACTGAGCCACGACGCACGAGCGCCCCGCGCCGCCGGGGCCACCTCACCGTCCTCGACGGCGGCCGCTCCCTGGCCGGCTGAGCGAGGGAGCGCGATCAGGCGTCGGGCAGGCGCAGCACCGCCGACGCCAGCGCGGCGGTGCCGGCGACCGCCAGCAGCGCGATGGTGCGGGTCGTCGCCTCGCTGAGGAAGCCCATGAAGGGCGACCCGGCGAGCATCGCGGCACGGGTACCAGACGAGAACGCAGCGACGCCCGAGGCTCCCCCGGTGATGTCGGACGCTCGGCGGATGGCCAGCGGGAACAGCGACGAAGCCCCGATTCCGGCCAGGGCGAAGCCGACCCACGCCACCGGCTCGGAGGGGCTGGCGGCGACTAGCACCACGCCGACCAGCGACAGCGCAGAGCCTCCCCGTCGAGCCGCCTCGGCGCCGGCCCGATCGACCAGCACGTCGCCGCCGACCCGGCCCACCACCATGCCCACCGCGAAGGCCACGAAGCCGAGGCTCGCGTCGCCCGTGGGCAGGTCGAAGCGCTCGGCCATGATCAGCGACGCCCACTCCGTCGGCGGCATCTCGGCCAGGATGGCCAGCACCCCGACCCCGAAGAGCAGGGCCAGCCGACCCCGCGGGGCGGTCGAGGCCCGCGCAGGCGCAGCCTCACCTCGCGCTCGGCGGGCGGAGGGCAGCAGCCAGTGGCGGGCGACGAGGGTGGCGGCGGCCAGCGCGATGGCCACGACCGTGAGGTGCACCCTGAACGACAGGTCCGCCCGGGCCGCCCAGCTGGAGGTGAGCCCGCCGAGCAGGGTGCCGATCGACCAGGCGCCGTGCATCCGGGTGATGATCGAGCGGCGGATCCGGCCCTGCACCTCGAGCGCCTGGGAGTTCTGGGCCACGTCGGTGAGACCGTCGATGGCGCCGATGACCACGAGGACCACGAAGAGGACGATCGCGGAGGGCGCGACAGCGACGCCCGGGATGAGCAGCGACAGCGCGACCGACGTCGCCACCACGGCCGTGCGGCTGCCGACCCGCTCCAGGATTCGGCTGCTCAGGCCGCTCATGATCACGCCGCCGATGCCGGCGCCGAGCAGCGTGAGGCCGAGCGCGGCGTCGCTGATGTCGAGCGCTTCGCGGATCTCGGGGAGCCGTGGCACCCACGACCCGAACGCGAAGCCGTTGACGAAGAACATCACGCCGATGGCCAGGACCGACGCCAGGAGCGGTCGGCGGTCCTGGTGGATCATCCGACCTGTCTATCGTCCGTTCTGTCGGGCGCTGCTGGTGGATCGCTGACTGACCCAGCTTCCTCGCGCAGCGAGACCCACCCGGTGTGCCCGAGACGAACGGCCGCGGCCACGAGCAACACCGCGAACAGAGCCCTGGAGACGCTCGGGTCGAGCTCGAGCGAGATCTGCGATGCAAGCAAGGCAGAGATGACCCCTGCCATGCCGACCCCCATGGCCGGACGCAGCGCAGTGAGCTGCGTCCGACGGTTGCGGATGGTACCCATGATCGCGGTGGGGAGGATGACGGCCAGCGACGTTCCCTTGGCCAGCACATGAGGTACCCCGAACGCGATGCTCAGCAGGGGAACGATGACGATCCCCCCGCCGACACCGAGCAGGCCGGCGAGGACGCCCGATGCGACACCGAGGAGCAGCAGACCCGCGGCCATGGTGAGGGTGAGCTCACCGCGCCCCAGCGCGTCGACCTCGTCGAACAGCAGCTTGGCGCCTCCGGCCAGCATCGCCCCCGCGAAGAGCAGCTGGAGCAACGGGGCACTGATCCTCACCAGGAGTCGTGTCCCTACGAGCGCGCCGACCACGGCCCCGCAGGTGACGCACGCCGCGACTACCCAGTCGACCTCACCATCCGAGGCGTAGCCCGCGATGCCCGCGACCGAGATGGGGATGATCGCGCTCAGCGAGGTGCCCGTGGCCAGCTTCTGCGGGAAGCCGGCGACCAGCACGAGGCCAGGCACCATGACGATGCCACCACCCACTCCGAACAGCCCGGAGGTGAACCCGGCGAGGACGCCCACCACGGCGATCCGGAACCAGTGCAGGTCGGTAGGGGCGGCGTCCCCCGGCCGGGTCACGGGCAGCCCGCGCCTCAGGGGCACGTCAGGCGATGCCGTCGAGGTGGGTGGTGACGTTGTAGGCGTGGAGCGAGGGCGTCCCGCCCCGCACGCCGATGCGCGTGATCGACGCCGGCGCGCACCACATGCGCCACACGACGTCGTCGCCCACGTCGAGCGCCCAGGCGGTGGACGCCTTGATAGGCGAGACGTGGGTGACCACCACCACGTCGGTGTCAGTGGCCTCCTCGAGCAGGTCGGCCGCGGCCTCACGCACCCGGCGACCGAGATCCACGAGCGACTCCCCGCCACCGGGGTTGAGCGAGACATCGCGCCGCCAGCGGGCCCACAGGTCGGCGGGCACCTCCGACAGCGGCGTGCCGTCGAGGCTGCCGTAGTCGATCTCCGCCCACCGCTCGTCGACCTCTACCGGGAGCCCGATCGCCTCGGCGGTCTGGCGGGCCCTTCGCAGCGGGCTGCTGACCACTCGAGAGGCGCCCTCGATGGCGCCGGCGAGCGTGGCCGCCTGGCGCCGACCCAGCTCGTCGAGCTCAGGATCGAGCCGACGTCCGAGGAGCAGACCCTGAGCGTTGGCCTCGGTGCGACCGTGGCGCACGACGATCAGCATCGCTGCCCGTCCCGGCTCACGGCACTATGTCCCGCCCGACCCGTCCGGTCGTTCGGAAGAGCTCGCGGCGCGCGGGCTCCGCGAGGCGGAACCTCCGCCACGCCCACCAGCACACGGCGGCACCGGCCAGCTCGAACACCACGTTGAGCCCGCCCCGTCCGAGCTCGGGCAGCTCCGCGGCGGACCAGCCGGTGCCGAGGAACGGCCACCAGAAGCCGTGGGTGTCGGCCCACGCACCGTCGAGCACCAGGTGCATCAGCATCCCGATCGGCAGGCCCAGCAGGCGCCGCTGCAGCAGCCGCTGACCCCGCGCGCCCACCATCACCACCACCATCACCAGCGCCGCTCCGCTCAGGCTGTGGAGCAGGCGCGGCTCGCCGAACGGGAGCTCGAGCAGGGGCAGGAGCGCGCCCACAGCCACCACGCGGTAGTCGGCCGACGGGCTCCGGAACACCGACCAGACAGCCACGATCGCGGGGCCGACGAACCACAGGACCATCAGCCCTACCGGGCGAGGAGGCGGCCGCACTCCTCGCATCGGGCCGGCTCCTCGGGCGGGAGCTTCTTGATGCGATCGATCTCCACCGCCGACAGGGCCAGGTGGCAGCCGCCGCAGTGCCCGCCCACCAGCCGGGCGATAGCGATGCCTCCGAGCTGCGGGCGCAGCGACTCGTACTCCTCCAGCAGCGACGCGTCGATGTCAGCAGCCAGCTCGGCCCGCTCAGCGGAGACCTTCGCGGTCTCGGCTTCGATGGCGACCTCGGCTTCGGCGATGGCGGCGCGGAGCTGCGAGGCCTGGTCGTCGAGCGCCTTGGCCTCGTCCGCCAGCCGCACGAGCTCGGCATCGAGGGGCTCGATCTGCTCCATGAGCTCGATCTCTTGGTCTTCGAGGTGGCTCACCCTGCGCTTCAGCGCGGCGATCTCATCTTGGAGCGCCTGGAGCTCGCGGGGGTTGGCGATGGTGCCGCTGTAGAGCGTCTTGTCGTGGGCGGTCGCCTTGTCGGTGAGCGACGCGATCTCGTCCTCGAGCCGCTGCTGCGATCGCACCAGCTCGTGCTTGGCGTCGTCGGTCCGTGCGACCGCGGCTTCGATGCTGCGCAGCGACGCCATCGCCGCATCCAGCTCGCCACGCTCGGGCAGGTTGGCCCGCCGGTGGACCAGCTGATCGAGGTTGGTGTCGTGCTCCTGGACGGCGAGAAGGTGATCCCATCGGCTCATGCCCGGCCATCCTCGCACGCGGCGCCCGGTGCGCCGATCACGGCGGCACGATCGTGGTCGGTGCTCCCCCATCAGCACCACCGCCGGTCCCGCCGCCGGGGCCCCCTCCGGTGCCGCCTCCGGTCGTGCCCCCGTCCGTGCCGTCGGTGCCGCCCGTGGTGCCATCGGTCGATCCGTCGGTGCCGCCGGTGTCGGTGGATCCGTCGGTGCCGCCGCCGGTGGTGCCATCGGTCGATCCGTCGGTGGAGCCCCCCGTCGTCGTGGGCTCGTCGTCGTCGCTGTCGTCGCGATCCCTGTCCCTCGACGACGAGGAGGACGAGGACGAGGACGAAGAGGAAGACGACGAACGACGACCGGCGGCGTCGATGGAGCGATCGAGCGCCAGGTAGGTGCCGCTGCGAGTGCGCTCGGGCTCCTCGTACTCGAGCTCGGGCCGACCGTCGTGCCAGGCCTCCATGTAGCGACCCCAGAGCTCCGCCGGGTAGGAGCCACCGGTGATCCCGCGGCCCCCGAGCCGGACCTCCTGGTTGTCGTCGGGCGAGCCGATCCACACGGCCGTGGAGAGGTAGGGCGTGAACCCGACGAACCAGCCGTCACCCGAGCCCTGCGCCGTGCCGGTCTTGCCGGCCGCGTGCTGCCCGGGGATCCGGGCGCGCGTGCCGGTGCCGCTCTGGACGTTCTTCTCGAGCACCTCCGCGGCGAGCCGAGCGCTCTGCGGGCTCGCCGCGCGGCGCGGGTTGGGGGTGTGGGCGAAGATCGTGCGTCCGTCCGAGTCCTCGACCCGCTCGATGTAGTACGGCGGGTTGTACACGCCGTCGTTGGCGATCGACGCGAACGCGCCGGCCATGTCGAGCGGATACACCTCCTTGGTGCCGAGGGGCATCGACACCACCTCGTCGAGGTCGGTGGTGATGCCCATGCGCTTCGCCTGGGTGACCACCTTGTCGATTCCGACGATCTGGCCGAGCCGCACGTAGGCGCAGTTGGAGGAGCGAAGCGTCTGCTGGGTGATGGTGCCCGTCCCACCCCGGCTGTTCCCGAAGTTCTCGACCGGGTACGGATCGGGGTTCAGCCCGGGGATGCCGGTGAACCGACAGGGACCCGACCCGCTGACGGTGTCGTTGGGCACGAAGCCGTTCTCGAGCAGGGCCATGAGGACGAAGACCTTGAAGGTCGAGCCGCCCGAGCGACCCACGCCGCTCGTGGCGATGTTGAACTTGCCGCTGTCGGTGTCGGACCCGAACCCCGGTCCGCCGACCATGGCCCGGATCGCTCCGGTGGTCGGCTCCACGGACACCACCACGCCGGTGGCGTAGCGCGGCGCTCCGGTGATCGTGTTGGGCGCGAGCGGCGCAGTGCCGACCAGGGTGCCCTCCGGCGACAGCTCGGCGAGCACGTCGTTGCGCGACACCGTGGCGTGGATCTGCGCGATCGGGTCGAGCGTGGTGTGGATCTGCAGACCGCCCCGGAAGACCGCGTACTCCCGCTCCTCGCGCGTCTCCCCCAGGCGCACGTCGTCGAGCAGCTGCTGCTTGACCTCTTCCACGAAGTAGTCCTCGGCCTGCGGAAGCACCGACCGGATCTCAGCGGGCAGCGGCGTCTCGGTCATCTGCTCCGCCTGCTCGGCGGTGATCGTGCCGTAGGACACCAGGCGGCGCAGCGCCAGAGCCCGGCGGGACTGGGAGGCCTCCGGGTGGCGGATCGGGTCGAAGGCGGACGGGTTCGCGATCATCCCGGCCAGGAAGGCGGACTGGACGATGTCGAGCTCGGCGACGCCGACGCCGAAGTAGGTCTCCGCGCCGGCCTGCACCCCGTAGGCGCCGTTGCCCAGGTAGACGGTGTTGAGGTAGCGCTCGAGGATCTCAGCCTTCGACATCGTGGTCTCGAGGCGGCGGGCCAGCACGGCCTCGCGGGCCTTGCGGTCGATCGTCTGCTCGTCGCCCACGAGCTCCACCTTCACCAGCTGCTGCGTGATCGTGGATCCACCCTGCACCGTGGCGCCCTCGTCGACGTTGCGCGCCAGCGCCCTCAACGTCGACCGCAGGTTCACCCCGTCGTGGGCGTAGAACTCGGAGTCCTCCACCGCGAGCACCGCGTCGACCATGTGCTGGGGGATGGTGTCGAGCGGCACCGGCTCCCGATCGACCTCGGCGCGCAGCGTGGCCAGCAGGGATCCGTCGCTCGCGTAGACGTAGGACCGCTGGTCCAGCGGGCCGAGGTCGATGACGCCTTCGGTGGACGAGCCGGCCGCCGAGAGGTGCTTCGCCGCCGGCATGAGCGCCACCGCGACGGTGGCGAGCCCAAGGCCGGACAGCGCGGTGATGAGGCTGAATCGGAGGAAGAGCTTCACGAGGGTGGTCGCCGGCCTAGGTGGTGGAGGGTCCGCCGATCGTACTGCTCGTACCGGACATCCCCGCGTCGCGCTCATGCAGGGACGTCGCGCGCCGATGAGGGCCTCCTGAAGTCGATCTGGGCGACCGCTGCGGCTCTGCCGCGAACAAGGAGAAGAGAGTGGACAGCTTCCTGAGCCGGTTCTCGATGAGGACCAAGATCATGGCCGTCGTAGGCGTGGCCTGCGCGCTGCTCATAGCGGTGTCGGGCCTGACGCTGACCCGCATGTCCGCGATGAACGACAGGACCCAGGACCTCCACGACGAGAACCTGGTGGCGATGGACCAAGTCCACAGCCTGCGTAACGCGCTGGGCGACGCCCGCCTGCAGGACTCCTTCAAGTCGCTTCTGACCGCCTACCAGCAGGATCCCAGCCAGCTCGACGAGCCGATCGCCACCGCCTACGCACGGATGGACGACCTGGTCGCCACGGTCGTCGAGGATGCCCGGGGCACCGTCGCCGAGCCCCAAGCCGACGAGCTCGCCGAGCTGTACGAGCAGTTCCTCGCTTCCAACGCCGAGCTCCAGGAGCTCAACAACGAGAACGCCGGCGACTTCGCTGCCACCACGATCTTCTACACCGAGACGATCACGCCGCTGCTCGAGGGTCTCGACTCGAACATCGAGGAGCTGCTCGAGGTGAACCGCAGCGCCGCCGCCGCCAGCGCGGTCGCTGCCGACGACGCCTACAGCACGTCGCTGCGCACGTCCGTGATCGCCATCGCGATCGCTCTCGCCGCCGGCCTCGGCCTGGGCTGGGTCGTGGCCCGGGCCCTCGGTCGCAGCACCCGCCGCGTCATCGAGGTCCTGGAGGCGGTCGCCGCCGGCGA
>DATCYI010000115.1:0-6805 GCA_036570385.1 Acidimicrobiales bacterium
GCCGCCAGCACGAGCAGCGCGCTGAGCGAGGAGGCCGCCAACCAGACCGGCGCGCTGCGCGCCGTCCTGGGCCGGGCCGAGGCCCATCCCGAGCTGGGTGCCGACGAGGCGTTCCTGCGCCTTCAGCAGGCGCTGGCCGACACTGAGAGCCGCATCGCCGGTAGCCGGACCTTCTACAACGACTCGCTCACCCTGCTGCGCACCCGTGCACAGGTGTTCCCCGGCTCGCTCGTCGCCCGCTTCTTGCACCTCGAGCGCCACGACACGATCCCCGCGGCGGGCTTCGAGCGCACCGTCGAGGCCGTGGTTCCAACCTTCTCCTGATCGTCAGGCGCTGGTGCGGGCCGCCCACCACTCGTCGAGGCGGCGGTAGGCCTCCTCGTCGCCGAGGGGGCCCTCCTCCATCCGGGCCTCGAGCAGCATGGCCAGGGCCTCGCCGACCTCGCGGCCGGGCGTGATCCCGAGGTGGGCCATCACCGCCGCGCCGTCGAGGTCAGGCCGGATCGCCTCGAGCTCCTCGCGCTCGCGCAGCTCGACGATGCGGGCCTCGAGCGCGTCCATGCGGTCGGCCAGCATCTTGGCCTTGCGGGCGTTGCGGGTGGTGCAGTCGCAGCGGGTCAGCTCGTTGAGCTGGTCGAGCAGCGGGCCGGCGTCGCGCACGTAGCGCCGGACCGCCGCGTCGGACCACACGTCGTCGCCGTAGCCGTGGAACCGCAGGTGCAGGTACACGAGCTGCGTGATCGCCTCGACCTGGTCGTTGGGGAAGCGCAGCGCCTTCAACCGGTCGCGGGCCATGCGGGCTCCCACCACCTCGTGGTGGTGGAACGAGACGCCCCGCGGTCCGAACGAGCGGGTCTTCGGCTTGCCGACGTCGTGGAGCAGGGCGGCCATGCGCACGATCAGCTCGGGACGGGTCTTCGCGACCACCGCGATCGTGTGCGCGAGCACGTCCTTGTGTCGGTGGATCGGGTCCTGCTCCACCCGCATCGCCGGCAGCTCGGGGAGGATGACGTCGGCGATGCCCGTGTCGACGAGGAACCACAGGCCAGCGCTCGGGTCGTCGACCACGAGCAGCTTGCACAGCTCGTCGCGCACCCGCTCCGCAGAGACGATCTCCAGGCGCTCGACCAGCGACTCGACCGCCGCGATCAGGGCCGGCTCGGGCGTCAGGCCGTAGCCGGCCAGGAAGCGGGCGGCACGCAGCATCCGCAGCGGGTCGTCGGTGAAGGACACCTCCGGGGCGAGGGGCGTGCGCAGCACCCCCGCGGCGAGGTCGGCCACGCCGCCGAAGGGATCGATCAGCTCGGGCTCCTGGTCGGCCGCGCCGGTGACCCGCAGGGCCATGGCGTTGACGGTGAAGTCGCGCCGGGACAGATCGGCCTCGACCTCGGCCGCGAAGGAGACCTCCGGCTTGCGGGAGTCGGGCGCGTAGGCCTCGGCGCGGTGGGTCGTGACCTCGATGGTGACATCGCCTCGCTTCAGCCCGACGGTGCCGAAGCGCGCTCCCTGGTCCCACACGGCGTCCGCCCAGCCCTTGGCCAGGGCGGTGGTGACGTCGGGGACCGCGTCGGTGGTGAGGTCGATGTCGCCACCGGCGAGGGGTCGACCGAGCACGAGGTCGCGCACGATGCCACCGACGAGGTACAAGCGGTGGCCCGCCTCGTCGAAGCGTGCCGCCAGGGGCCGCACGACTTCGAGTACGGGTGCGAGGCGCTCGGGGATCACCCGTCGAGGGTACCCACCGCGCCGGGTCGCCCCCGCAGGGGCTGAGCGGGTATGTGGAGTCACTCCTGAAGCCCATGAACGCCGCTGCCCCCGCACCGGTGGGCGCGGGGGCAGCGAAGCGAGGGGGTCAGCTCAGGACCCGTGCGGGTCGTGGCGGTCAGGCCATGCCGCGGCGACGGATCGCCGCCAGGGCGAGGCCACCGAGGCCCATCGCCGCAGCGAGCGCCAGCGGGAGCTCCATGCCGGTGGTGGGCAGCGGTCCGCGCTGGCCCGGGAGGCCGGCGTCACCGTCACGGGCCGGCATGGCCGGGTCCTTCGGCAGGGACTGATCGGTGATCACCGGGCCGGAGGTGTCGACGGTGACGGGCGTGCCGTTGCTCGGCGTGATCACCGCGGTGTTGGCCAGGGTTCCGGTGGCCGAATCAGCGACCTGGACGACGACCGAGAGCACCATGCTCGACCCACCGGGGATCGAGTCGACGTTCCAGGTGACGGCCTGGCCGCTGTTGGTGCAGCCGCGGTTGCAGCTGACGAAGGACAGCCGGTCGTCGAGGGTGTCGACGATCTCGACGTCGGTGCAGGGCTCCTCACCGCTGTTGAAGGCGTGGACGTAGTAGCTGAAGGTCTGGCCTGGCCGGACCTCGATGTGGCTGGCGTCCTTGTTCGAGAACTCCACGCTGCAGGGACCGTCGAAGTTGCGGCGCACCGTGGGGATGTCGTCGAGGCGGTCGTCCTGCTGCACGGGCGTGCCGTCGCAGCTCCCGGCCGCGTTGACGACGTCGTCGAAGGTGGCACCGTCGGGAGCGTCGTCGGGCACGCGGACCGTGATGGTCAGGTTCACCGTCTGGTTCGGGGCCAGGTCGCCGATGTTGAACGTGACGGTCCCGCCGCTGACGGTGGCGTCGGGCTCGGTGCCGACGACCTCGAAGCCGGCCGGGCCGGTGATGGTGTCGGTGACGACGAGGTCGGTGATGGTGCACTCACCGCGGTTCGGGACCGAGATGTTGTAGTCGAAGGTGCCAGCGGGGGCGACCTCCAGGGCCGAAGCGTGCTTGTTGAGCTCGCGCAGGGGGTTGTCGAGGTCGCCGCCGCAGTCGATGCCGCCGGCCGGGGCGACCGCGCTGGCCGCGATGGGAGCGAGGTCGAGCGACAGGAGCGGAGCGGCCAGGTCGGCGCCGATGGCCCCGAGGATCTGGTTGAGCACGTCGGCGAGGGGCTCGGCGGCACCGAGGGCCTCGGGCGGCAGGATCTCGACCCGCAGGAGCGAGGCGGTGACGCTGGCGCTGGTGCCGTCGGCGGCGGTGGCGATGTCGACGGGGATGGAGAGCCGCACGACGGGCTGGAGCTCGGCGAGGGCGGTCTGCACAGCGTCTTCGATCGGGGTGACGACCGGCAGGAGGGCGTCGAGGCCCAGGTCGGTGAGCAGGTCGGGCAGCAGAGCGGCGCCGTCGAGGTCGAGCAGGTCGCCGAGCACGAGGTCGGTGAGGGTCGCTTCAGCGGTCTCGTTGCTGTCGTCGAGGGTGATCAGCGGCTCACCGGCGAGCTGGACGTTGACGACCGGCTGGTCGCCGGTGACGGTGGCACCGCCGGGGTGGCCGGTGGCGCTGGCCACGTAGTCTGGCGACTGCACGACGTCGACCTGGATGGCGGAGCCGGGGCCGGCGAGGCCGTTGAGGACGTTGGCGCTCGAGACGGTGGTGGTGGCGCGGGCCTGGACGGCGCGGGCATCACCGGGGCCGTCGATCGAGGCGAGGTAGGTAGCGGCCTCGGTGTCGGCGGCGCCGTCGTCATCGGTGTCGAGCTCGAGCACCGACTGGTCGGGGGCGATGCCCAGCAGCGCTAGGTCGGCAAGGGTCTGGTCGGCACGCGAGAGGGGCACCTCGGCGGCAACGCACTCGACGTCGCTCGCCCAGTTGGCCTCGGCGCTGGTCTCGATGACCGAGAGGTCGAGCAACGGCGCTGCCGCGAGCGGGACGAGCACGTCGTCGAAGCTCTGGTTGGTGGGCGCCGACGCGATGGTCTCCTGGACCGAGATCGGGGCGCCCAGCAGCGACGTGTCGCCGGTGGTGCCGGCCAGGGCCACGCTGCGCTGGGCGCCGTCACGGGAGGCGACGAGGTCGGCGTCGGAGTCGGTGCTCGCGATCGAGTGGGCGAGGTCGATGCTGGTGGACGGCAGCAGGGCCGGCGAGACCGCGGGGATGTCGAGCGTGAGCAGGCTCGCGTCGGCGGTGGCGGAGAACGGGCCGCTGTCGTTCAGCGCGAGCGGGGCGCCGGGCGACTCGGGCGCCGCGGGCGCCGCTCCGGCCACGGTGGGGCCGGCGGTCATGGCGACCGTGGCGACGCACGCCAGACCCGCGAGGAGGGTGCGACGCTGACGACGGATAGATCGTCGGAACATGGGGAAGTCCGCCTTATTGCTCGAGTGCGAGGGGAGCGCTCGCCGCACGAAGCCGACGAACCGGGTGAGAGTACCCCAAATGTCAAGAAATGCTCACCAAGTGCGCGCGAGCACGCGCTAGGTGTGGTATCGGCGCCCCCGGAACCCCGACCGTCAGATGGTGCTGGAGACTCCGGCCGAGCCCAGCGCGATCCGCAGGTCCTCGGGGTTCGGCGAGGCGGCCAGGGCGTCCCGCAGGCTCACCATCCCGTCTCGCACGAGCTCCAGCAGCGCCTGGTCGAGGGTCTGCATGCCGTGGTACTGGCCTTCGGCGATGAGCTGATCGAGCGGTGTCTGGTGAGCGGGGTCGGCGACGGCTTCGGCGACCTTGCTGGTGCCGACGAGCACCTCGACGGCAGGGATGCGGCCGCGGCCGTCGGCCCGCTCGAGGAGGCGCTGGTTGACGATCCCCCGCAGCGTGCTGCCGAGGGCGTGGCGGACCTGACCCTGGTCGATCGGCGGGAACAGCTCGATCAGGCGCTGGACGGAGTGCGCGGCGCTGCTCGCCCGCATGGTCGAGATGACGAGGTGGCCCAGCTCTGCAGCCGTCAGCGCGGCTCGCGCCGTGGGCCCGTCGACGAGCTCCCCCACGAAGACGACGTCGGCGTCCTGGCGCAGGCCGCTGTGCAGCGCCGCCACGTAGCTGGCGGTGTCGGTGCCCACCTCCCGCTGGGTGACGATGGCCTCGGCGTCGGGGTGGATCACCTCGATCGGGTCCTCGATGGTCAGGATGTGGCAGGACCGGCGGTGGTTGATCCGGTCGAGCAGCGCCGCCACCGTCGTGGTCTTGCCGGCGCCGCGCGATCCGGTCACCAGCAGGAGGCCCCGCTCCTCCTCGGCCAGCCGCTCGACCGGCGCCGGCAGCCCGAGAGCTGCGAGGTCGGGGATCTCGAGCGGCACCCGGCGGATCACCATGGCCAGGGAGCCGCGCTGGCGGTGCACGGCAACGCGGAAGCGCCCGATGCCGGGAACGCTCACCGCAGACGCGGCTTCACCAAGCTCAGCGAGCTCCGCCCGGCGGCGATCGTCGAGGATCTCCGCGGCCAGAGCCTCCACCAGCCCGGGGGCGGGGGCGTCGAACGACGTCGGTCGGAGCTGTCCGTCGACCCTCACGTGCGGTGCCGCTCCGGGCTTGAGGTGCAGGTCCGAGCCGCGCACCTCCGCGAGGTGGCGCAGCAGCTCGTCGAGCGGGGTCATCTCTGTCCTCTCAGCCATCCTCAGCCCAGCTCAGTCAGCTGGGTCTGCAGCAGCGCCGCCGCGGCCACGCTGTCCTGCCCCGGTCCACCGGCGGTCGGCGCCTCGTCGTGGCGGCGCTCGCCGGCCAGGGCGGCCACGCAGGCCGCCGCGCAGGAGCTCAGGGCGTCGAGGTCGTAGCCGCCCTCGAGGAAGGCGATCCGGCGGCCGGCCGGCACCAGCTCCAGCAGGGCCAGGGTGATGTCGGCCATGTCGCCGGCGGAGAGGGCGAGGTCGGTGAGCGGGTCGGCGCGGTGGCCGTCGAAGCCGGCGGAGAGCAGCAGCCACGTGGGCTCGAAGGTCGCGGCCAGCGGGTGGATCAGCTGGTCGATGCCGGCCCGGTAGGCGTCGCCGGTGGCGCACGGAGGCAGCGGGATGTTGAGGGTGTAGCCCCGCCCCGCACCCGCACCCAGCTCCTGCAGGTCGTCAGTGCCCGGGTAGAGCGGGTGCTGGTGGAACGACACGTAGGCGACCCGGGGGTCGCGCCAGAAGGCGTCCTGGGTGCCGTTGCCGTGGTGGGCGTCGAAGTCGACGATCAGGACCCGCTCGCCGCGCTCGGCCAGGGCCGCGGCGGTGACGGCCACGTTGTTGAAGAGGCAGAAGCCCATCGCCTGGGTGGGCGTGGCGTGGTGCCCGGGCGGGCGCACCGCGCAGAAGGCGCTGTCGCCCTCCCCCGCTTCCAGCGAGGCCACCGCCGTGAGGCCCGCTCCGACGGCCAGGAGGGCCGCCTCGTAGGAGGCGGCGCTGGTGCTGGTGTCGGCGTCGATCCAGGTGCCCCCGGCGTCGCTCGCGCCCCGCACCAGGTCCAGCTGGGCGTCGGCGTGGACGAGCGACACCTCTGCGGTGGTGGCGGGCCGCGGGGCCACCGGGACCAGGGCGTCGGAGAGGCCCGCAGCCGAGATGCCGTCGAGGACGGAGCGCAGGCGCTCTGGCCGCTCCGGATGCCCCCGACCGGGATCGTGGTCGAGGTACCGCTCGTGGGTCAGGAGGAGGACGGCCACCGCGTCGGAGGGTACTAGTAGCGAGCCCTACGCCCTGGTGCCGAGCACTACCGTTGGCACCGGCATGTGGCGACCCAGCGCTAGGACTCGAGCCGACCGATGAGCGGGCCCCGGGGCCTCCAGCTCGGTGACGGCCGGCTGCGGATGGTGCCGTGGCGCGGCGACGCCACCACCGCCTACCTGACGCTGGCACGCGGGCGCCTCTCGGAGGGGGCCATCGACCGCTGCATCCAGCAGCTCAGCAGCAACGGGTTCCGCGCGGCGCTCACCGCCGCGCTCGCCGGTCCCGAGCAGGTCCCATTCCTCGCGGCCGGGTTCTCGGTCCACGAGCGCCTCCACCTCCTGACCCGGCCGGTCGATCCCCTCCCCCACGTCCCGCCGCCCCGCGCGGGCCGGCTGTGCCGGGCCC
>DATCYI010000116.1:0-6376 GCA_036570385.1 Acidimicrobiales bacterium
TCTGATCGGTGGCGGCATCCTCGCCGTCGTGATCGTGGCGGTCATCGCGTTCCTCGCCCTCGGTGGCGACGACGACGACAAGTCCGACATCCGTGCCGAGCTCGCCTCGGAGATCGAGGACTCGTCGGACGGCGCGCTCACCAGCGACCAGGCCGACTGCGTCGCGGGCTTCCTCATCGAGGAGATCGGTGAGGACAAGATGGCCGGCGTCGACTTCGACGCCGACGAGCCGCCGGAAGAGGTCGCCGACGAGATCATCCCGGCGATGATGGGCGCGGTCGCCGAGTGCGAGGTCTCCCTCGGCGACCTCAGCGGCGACGGTGGCGACGACGACGCCGACAAGCCGTCAGATGATGGAGACGACTCCTCCGAGGGGGACGGCACCTACGGGAGCGACCCCGAGCTCGACGAGCTGTGGGACGCCTGCGAGGACGGCGACTGGGAAGCCTGCGACGACCTCTACATGCAGAGCGACGTCGGCTCGGAGTACGAGGAGTTCGGCGACACCTGCGGGAACCGCAACGAGCCCGCAGGGCTCTGCGTGAACGAGCAGGGCGACGGCGGCGGCACCGACGAAGGGATCACCGACCTCGGGGACGTGGAGTTCGACGGCGACATGGAGTCGATGCTCGCCGACATCTACGAGGAGTCCCTGGGCCTCGAGCGCGAGAAGGCCGAGTGCCTCGCCGGCCGGCTGGCCGACGCAATGTCCTCCGGCGAGGTGGCCGAGGAGGACATGATGAGCGACATCATGGACTACATCGACGAGTGCGGGATCTCCATGGAGGAGCTCTCCAACTGAGCGACGTGCCGTCGACCAGGTCGACGCGAGCAGTGACGGCGAGGGCGGCAGCTTCGGTTGCCGCCCTCGCCGCGGTTGCGGGGCTCGTGGGCGCCGCCGCCTTCGTCGCCGCTCGTGACGATTCGCCACCGGCCACCACGACCACCACGAGCACGTCCACGACGACCGTGCCCGCGTCAGCGTTCGCCGACGCCATGAGCGACGCGCTGGAGGCGGGCGCGGAGGTGCCCCTGACCCCCGGCGAGGCCGACTGCATCGCGAACGGCATCGTCGCGACGCTGGGCCCCGACCGGCTGAGCGACATGAGCGGCCACGCCTCGCCGCTCGACCTGCTCACCGAACCCGAGCGCTCCCTCCTCGTGCGCGCGGTCGTGACCTGCGTGCCGCCCGGTCAGGCCGAGGCGCTGCTGGGCACACCGGGGACCACGGTGCCATCGGTCGCGCTCCCCGACGAGGACCTCTGACCCGCGCTGACCGCAGGCCGGCGAGGCGGCAGCGGTCCGCGACCGCGACGGCGCAGATCATTAGCGTTGCTGCGGTGACCCTGCTGCTGATCGCCGTGGCGGGGGGCGTGATCGCCGGGCTCGTCCGACCTCGACTCGGCGCTCGAGCCGTCCGGCTGCGCCTGCACCGGCCGTGGCTGCTCGGGCTCGGGGCCGCGCTCAACCTGGCATCGCTGGCGGTCGGCGACGACCTCGCCGTCGTGGCCGTCGGCGCGTCGCTCGTGTCGCTGCTGGCCTTCGCGCTGGCCAACCCCCACATCACAGGGATCGCGGTGGTCGGCCTGGGGCTGCTCGTCAACCTGGCCGCACTGGTGGCCAACAACGGGATGCCGGTCCGGCCTGCCGCGCTCGTGGAGGCGGGCCTGGCGACGGAGGACGAGCTCCCGACCCTCACCGTCGACCCGCCCCGGCACCTCGAGACCAGCGCCGACCGCTTCGCCGTGCTCGGCGACGTCTTGCCCCTCGCTCCGCTGAACGAGGTCGTGTCCTTCGGCGACCTGATCGTCGTGGCCGGCGCCGCCGACGCCGTGCGCGAGCTGGCCAGACGACGTCGACAGCGCTGGAACGACCGCGAGGTGGCGAGCTACGTCTCGGCCACCACTGCGGCAAGGGTCGCCCAGGACTGGGGCGCGGCCCCGAGCGGCGCACCTGTCTCGGGCTCCCAGTGCTCCGAGAAGCCCGATCGCGTCGCCCCTGCCACCAGCGCCGATCCGATGGCCGATGCGATGTTGTCGAGCCCGGCCCTCGCGGCCGCCAGCCACAACAGGTAGGACAGCTGGGGCCACGCCGAGCCCCGCCAGTAGGTGCCGGGCTCGTAGGTGGGCTCGGCGGCGTGCACGCCCCTAGGCCCGCAGGGGGCGCCGAACGCGCCGGGGTCGGCCAGCTGCGCCAGCGCCTCGGGTCGGGGCTCGAGCAGAGACGGCAGCAGCGAGTCGAGCGTCCTGATCCGACCCGAGCCGCTCGCGGTGGCACCGTCGTCCACCCATGTGAGCTGGGAGCCGTCCCACTGGCGATCGATGCGCTCGGCGAGCTCGTCGGAGGCGGAGCTGAGCTCCCGGTCACCGGTCACGCCGGCCAGCTCCCTCGCGTTCCACGCCACCAGCGCCGAGAACCCCGCGGAGCCGATCGCGAAGTCGGGGTTGTGAATCGGCGCGCCGGTGCCGCTGCGCTCGATCGACCCGACGAGGGCACCCTTCCTGTCGAACCACGCGTCCTTCGACCACCCGCCGGTGACCGCGTCGTCCCAGCGAGGGCTGTCGTCACACCCCGACTCCCACGGGTGGCACAGCTCCACCAGGCCCCCCGGAGAGCGCTTCCGGTCTCGCAGGAGGAACCACATCCCGCGCGTCGCCCGGTCGAGGACCTCGTCGCTGACCGGCATGCCGGCGCGCTCGAGCTCGGCCAGCGCGTGGCCGTACATCGGCGGCTGGGTGATCGACGAGGTGTCGGGCCTGCCCCAGAAGTCCTGGTGCGGACGGGGCTCGTGCACGTACCGCAGGTGGGGGACGAAGCCATCTGCGTCCTGCGCCGAGAGCGCGGTCTCCAGCTCGACGACGGCGCGCTCGTCGCCGAGGTGGCACCAGACGACCGCGTGGAAGCAGCTGTCCCAGAGCCACTGCCATGGGTAGGTGGTGGCGTGGGGCACGCAGAACCCGCCCGGGCCGTCGGTGCGCCAAGCGTCCTCGAGGATCTGCCGGGCCCGGGCATCGATGCTCGGGGCAGCGGCCGTCGGTACGCTCCGCTGGCCGTGTCGACCGTCGCCCTCGTCTCGTTTCGCCTCGGCGGTCATGACGGCGTCTCCGTGGTCGCCGCCACCTGGCAGCGGGTGCTGGAGGAGCTGGGCTGGACGGTGGTGACCGTCGCGGGTGAGGGTCCGGTTGACGTGCTGCTGCCGGGCCTCGCCATCGCCGCGCCGGCGCCGCCCACCGCGGCAGAGGTTGACGCTGCCCTGATCGATGCCGACCTCGTGGTGGTTGAGAACCTCTGCACGATCCCGCTGAACCTACCGGCGAGCCGGGTGGTGGCCGGACAGCTGGCCGGCCGGCCGGCGGTGCTGCACCACCACGACCCGCCGTGGCAACGACCCCACTTCGCCCACATCACCGAGCTGCCGCCCACCGATGCGGCGTGGCGGCACGTGACCATCAACCACCTGACCGAGGGCCAGCTGGCCAAGCGCGGCATCGAGGCCACCACGATCTACAGCGCCTTCGACGTCGACGAGGCGCCTGGCGACAGGGCGGCCACTCGCTCCGCGCTGGGTGTTGCACCCGACGAGCGGCTTCTGCTGCACCCGGTGCGGGCCATCCCCCGCAAGGACGTGCCCGCGGCGGTCGCGCTGGCCGAGTCGCTGCATGCGACGTACTGGCTCGCACGGCCGGCCGAGGACGGCTACGACGACGAGCTCGCGGCAGTGCTCGCCGCCGCCAGGTGCCGGGTGGTGCGGGGCCCCGCACCGTCGATGGCCGACGCCTACGCGGCGTGCGATGCGGTCGCGTTCCCGTCCACCTGGGAGGGCTTCGGCAACCCGCCGATCGAAGCGGCGATCCACCGACGCCCTGTGGCGGTCGGGCCCTACCCCGTGGCCCGCGAGCTCCGGGCGCTCGGCTTCGAGTGGTTCGAGCCGGGCCACCACGAGGTCCTGTCCGCGTTCCTGGACCACCCCGACCCGACGCTGCACGACCGCAACGCGGCCCTGGCCCGCCGCCACTTCAGCCTCGACCGCCTCCGCGACGACCTCACCGCCCTGATCGGTCCCCCACTCCCCTGACCCCGCCCCCCTGAACCGCCGGCCTCCACCAACCAGCCCTCACCAACCTGCGGCCCAAACCCGCGGTTCTCCGCGAGGAAGGGCCGCAGGTTCGCCAGCCCTCACCAACCTGCGGCCCAAACCCGCGGTTCTCCGCGAGGAAGGGCCGCAGGTTCACCAGCCCTCACCAACCTGCGGCCCAAACCCGCGGTTTTCCGCGAGGAAGGGCCGCAGGTTCGTGACAAGGGGTCGGGCGATTGCGGGGTCTGGGTTCGGCTGGGGCAGGCTGGAGCGGTGAGCACGGCCGCCGGTACCGACCCCATCAGGGCCAAGCGAGCCCGCATCGCCCGTCTGGTCCAGACGGGCAAGCGGATCGGCTACTCGCTGTTCGGGATCGCTGTCGTGGCGTTCGTGGTGGGGTTCTTCACCGACTTCGGCTCGCCGATCGGTCCGCTCATCACAGCCTGCATCGTGATCGGGTCGATCATCCTCGCGCCGGCCATCGTGTTCGGCTACGGCGTCAAGGCCGGCGAGCGCGACGACCGCGAGCGCGGGTTCTGAGCGACGCCTGAACGCGGTGGCGCCGGCCGCACAGGCCGGCACCACCGTTGTCCAGGAGGGACGTGCAGCTCCCGCGGCTACCAGCCGCCGGTCTCACCGGCACGCGGGGGGAGGACGTCCCGGTACCGACGACGGCGGGCTTTGACCGCCAAGAGGCTGACGCCGAGCTTTCGCGCCGGCAGGGGCCGGAACGGCTCCGGGGGGCGCCGGGCGGTGAACGCTTGGGTCTGCTTCGAAGGCCGCACGGCGTAGGTGTTCCCCAGACCGGGGTCGGTATCCTTCCTGCGCTGGCGACGTACGCTGCGATCGATGTCAGTTCGTCCGCACTCGCCCCGTTTGCCCGCTGCGCGGCGCCGGTCGCAGCTGCTCGAGGTGGCACTCGAGGTGTTCGGCGAGCGCGGCTTCCACACCACCTCGATGAACGACGTGGCGGTGGCCGCCGGCGTGACCAAGCCGGTGCTGTACCAGCACTTCCGCTCCAAGCGCGATCTCTACCGCGAGGTGCTCACCGACGTCGGGGCCCTGCTGCTCGACGAGATCACCAAGGCCACCGCCGCAGCGACGACCCCGCACGAGCAGGTCGAGATCGGGTTCCGGGCCTACTTCCGCTTCGTGGCAGCCAACGAGGCGGCGTTCCGGGTGCTCTTCGGCGGCGGCACCCGGCGTGACGAGGAGTTCGCCGCGCACGTCGCCAAGGTCGAGGCCGCCATCGCCGACGCGATCGCCACCCTCATCGACGTCGAGGGCCTGAGCGACGCGTCGCGCCGGCAGCTCGCGCACGGGCTCGTCGGCCTGGCCGAGGGCACCAGTCGGCTCTGGATGGCAGAGGGCGCCGAGCAGCCCCCCGAAGAGCTCGCCCGGCTCGTGGCTGCGCTCGCGTGGCGCGGCCTGCGCGGCCTCGGGAGCGTCTGAGCGCCGATCGGGTAGAGCAGACCGGTGATCGCACCCTCCAACGCACCGTTCCCGCTGGGCATCGCCAGCTTCGACCCACTCACCGACCGAGTCCTGCTCTGGACCAGCCACGCTGGCGCCGGGACCTGCGAGTGGGAGGTGGCCACCGACCCCGACCTTCGCGAGGTGGTGGCAGCGGGCACCGTCGAGGCGGATCCCGACACCGGGCTCGTGACCGTCGATGCAACCGGCCTCCAGCCGGCCACGACCTACTGGTACCGCTTCAGCTCGGCCGGGGCGACGTCGCCCGTCGGTCGCACCCGCACCCTCCCCGACGGCGCGCCGACGCAGCTGCGCGTGGGCGTGACCTGCTGCGCCCGGTTCGGCCAGTCCTGCTTCGAGGTGTACGGCGCGCTCGCCGAGGCCGACGTCGACGTCGTCGTGCACCTCGGCGACTACGTCTACGAGGACACCAAGTGCGAGATCGAGGGCCGGGAGCCCGATCCCGAGCACGACTGCGTCACCCTCGACGACTACCGCCGGCGCCACGCGCAGGCCCGGCGCGACCCCGACCTGCAGACCCTGCACGCGCGCCACCCGATGGTGGTGGTGTGGGACGACCACGACCTGGCCGACAACGCCTGGCGCTCCGGCGCCAAGAACCACGATCCGGACGAGCAAGGGCCCTGGGAGGACCGGCTCGCCGCCGCGCTGTGCGCGCACCAGGAGCACCTGCCCAAGCGCCTGGCCGACCCGAGCGACTCGAGCTCGGCCTGGCGGCGCCTGGACGCCGGCGACCTCGTGTCCATCGTGTGCAGCGAGACCCGCGCCCACCGCGATGAGCAGGCCGGCATCGAGGGCGCCGCCGAC
>DATCYI010000117.1:0-20509 GCA_036570385.1 Acidimicrobiales bacterium
GGACCGGGCCGGCTACGGCGACGAGGCCGGCGGCGCCGAGCAGCCCACTCACTACGGCGGCGCGCATGAAGCGGCCGAAGCGATCCTTGGTGATTCCCACAGCTGTCTCCTCGTTCGATGACCGGCTACACGAGCCCGACATTTGGTCCGGAACGGACTTCGCCGAACACTAGCCCGCCTCCTGCACGAGCCGTGCACATTCGCCCGGCGGGGCCGCATCTTGCCTGTCGAGGCGGCTACGTGGAACACTTCGCCGGTGGCCCGCTCGATCCTCCTGGTAATCACCTAGCGCACCGCGACCCCCTCGCGCGTGCGCTCCCTCGACCTCCCAGCCGGGAGGTCGTCGTCGTTTTCAAGGGCCCTTTGGAAGGAACACCATGCAGCTCAGCGGATCTCAAGCACTCATCAAGGCCCTCGAGATGGAGGGGGTCGACACCATCTTCGGGTTGCCGGGCGGATGCATCCTCCCGGTCTACGACCCGCTCCTCGACAGCTCGATCCGCCACATCCTCGTGCGCCACGAGCAGGGCGCCGGGCACATGGCCGAGGGCTATGCCCACGTGACCGGCCGCCCCGGCGTCGCCATGGTGACGTCTGGGCCGGCCGCCACGAACATCGTCACTCCGCTGGCCGACGCCTACATGGACTCCATCCCGATGATCGTGATCACCGGGCAGGTGGCCACCGGTGCCATCGGCACCGACGCCTTCCAGGAGGTCGACACGATCGGCATCACCCGATCGGTCACCAAGCACAACGAGCTCGTCACCTCCGCCCAGGACATCCCGCGGGCGGTGCGCGAGGCCTTCCACATCGCCACCACCGGCCGGCCAGGGCCGGTGCTGCTCGACATCCCCAAGGACATCGTCGACGCCATGAACCCGAACTCCCTGATGGAGTGGGAGTGGCCCGACGACGCCTCGGTCCGTGAGGGCCTCCCCGGCTACAAGCCGACCACGAAGGGCCACCCGCGCAAGATCCGCGAAGCCGCGGAGATGATCCTGCGCTCCACTCGGCCGGTGATCTACGCCGGCGGCGGGATCCTCAAGGCCCGGGCAGCGGAAGCCCTCCTCGAGCTCGCGGAGCTCTGCGACATCCACGTCGTCACCACCCTCATGGCCCGGGGCGCCTTCCCCGACGAGCACCGCCTCGCCCTCGGCATGCCGGGCATGCACGGCAACTACACGGCCGTCACCTCGATGCAGCAGTCCGACCTGCTCATCGCACTGGGCAGCCGGTTCGACGACCGGGTCACCGGCAAGATCCCGGCCTTCGCGCCTGACGCCAAGATCATCCACGTCGACATCGATCCTGCCGAGCTGGGCAAGGTCCGCCGGCCCGACGTGCCGATCGTCGGCGACTGCCGCCTCGTGATCGAGGAGCTGGTGTCGGTGCTGCGCGGCATGCTCGACGGCGACGCCGAGCAGCCCGACCGCACGCCCTGGAAGCAGACGATCTCGGGCTGGCAGGAGAAGCACCCGCTCGCCTACAAGCAGTCCGAGCCGGGCGACGCCCTCAAGCCGCAGTTCGTGCTCGAGCAGCTCCGCGACAACACCCCCGACGACACGATCGTCGCCTCGGGCGTCGGCCAGCACCAGATGTGGACGTCGCAGTACTGGAAGTTCAACCACCCCTACACGTGGGTGAACTCCGGCGGCCTCGGCACCATGGGCTTCGCCGTGCCGGCCGCCATCGGCGCCAAGGTCGGCCGGCCCGATGCCATGGTGTGGGCCGTCGACGGCGACGGCTGCTTCCAGATGACCGCGCAGGAGCTCGTCACCGCGGCGGCGGAGCGCATCCCCGTGAAGATCGCCATCTTGAACAACGCCTACCTCGGCATGGTCCGCCAGTGGCAGGAGATGTTCTACGAGGAGCGGTACTCCGAGGTGTACCTCTCGCCCGATCTGCCCGACTACAAGCTCTGGGCCGAGGCCATGGGCTGCGTCGGGATGCGGGTCGACTCGCCCGAAGAGGTCGAGTCGGCGATCCAGAAGGCCAACGAGATCGACGATCGCCCGGTCGTGATCGACTTCCGCACCGACTCCTCGGAGAAGGTGTTCCCGATGGTCCCCGCCGGCCGCAGCAATGACGAGATAATCACCGACCCCGCGCTTGGAGAGGACTTCGTGCAGTGAGCACCACCACCGGCAACGACGAGATCGCCCACCACATCCTCTCGGTCCTGGTGGAGAACAAGGCGGGTGTGCTGGCCCGCGTGTCGGGCCTCTTCGCTCGACGCGGCTTCAACATCATCAGCCTGGCCGTGGCCCCCACGGAGGACGAGCGCTTCAGCCGCATCACCATCGCCGTCGACGTGGCATCGGTGCCGCTCGAGCAGGTCACCAAGCAGCTCTTCAAGCTCATCAACGTGGTGAAGATCACAGAGCTCGATCCGCGTCGCGCCGTCGAGCGGGAGCTGCTCCTGGTCACCGTGAACGTCCCGGCCGACACCCGCGGCCAGGTGATCGAGCTGGTCGACGTGTTCGAGGGCCGCATCCTGAACGTCGGGCTCGATCGGCTCACCTTGTCCCTGGAGGGCCACCCCGACAAACTCGACGACTTCGAGGATCTCCTCCGGCCCTACGGCATCGCGGAGCTCCAGCGAACCGGGCGCGTCGCCCTACCCAAGATCGACAACTCCGCGAGCCGGCTCCGCCCGGTCCGCGCCTCGTGAGAAGGAACCCCTGATGGCCAACGTGTACTACGAGAAGGACGCCGACCGCTCGCTCATCGCGGGTCGCAAGGTCGCCGTGATCGGCTACGGCTCGCAGGGCCACGCGCACGCCCTGAACCTGAAGGAGTCGGGCGTCGACGTGCGGGTGGGCCTGCGCGAGGGCTCGTCTTCCGTCGCCAAGGCCGAGGCCGCCGGGCTGCGGGTGCTGTCGGTGGCCGACGCCACCGCCGAGGCCGACCTCGTCATGCTCCTGGGCCCCGACACGGAGCACAAGGCGATCTTCAACGAGCACATCGCTCCGAACCTCTCCTCCGGCGACGCCCTGTTCGTCGGCCACGGCTTCAGCGTGCGCTTCGAGCAGGTGGTGGCCCCGGCCGACGTCGACGTAGCCCTCGTGGCCCCCAAGGGCCCCGGCCACCTCGTGCGCCGCACCTACACCGAGGGCGGCGGCGTGCCGTGCCTCATCGCCGTGCACCAGGACGCCTCCGGCAAGGCGCGCGACCTCGCGATGTCCTACGCCGACGCCATCGGCGGCGCCCGCGCCGGCGTGCTCGAGACGACCTTCGCGGAGGAGACCGAGACCGATCTCTTCGGCGAGCAGGTGGTGCTCTGCGGCGGCCTCACCGCCCTCGTGCAGGCTGGCTTCGAGACCCTCGTCGAGGCTGGCTACCAGCCCGAGTCGGCCTACTTCGAGTGCCTCCACGAGCTGAAGCTCATCGTCGACCTCATGTACGAGCAGGGCATCGCCGGCATGCGGTACTCCATCTCCGACACCGCCGAGTACGGCGACCTCACCCGCGGCCCGCGGATCATCAACGCGGCCGTGAAGGCGGAGATGCGCAAGGTCCTCGACGAGATCCAGGACGGCCGCTTCGCCGCCGAGTGGGTGGCCGAGAGCGAGAGCGGTCGGGCCAGCTACAAGGGCCTGCAGGCCAAGGGTGCCGAGCACCAGATCGAGAAGGTCGGCGAGGAGCTCCGGGCCATGATGCCGTGGATCTCCCAGGGCAAGCAGCGCGTCCAGGACATCTCGGGCGGCTGACGCCGTCGATCCTCGACTGCACATCGGTGGCCCAGCCGCAGCGCGGCTGGGCCACCTGCGCGCTACATCGTCTCTGCGAAGCTCACCTCGCCCTCGCCGCGCAGCACGTTCTTCAGGAGCTTGCCGCTGGCGTTGCGGGGGAGGTTCTCGGACTGGATGTCGACGTAGGTCGGCACCTTGAACGCAGCCAGGCCGTCGGCCACCCACTGGCGCACCTCGGTCTCTGTCATGGACTGGCCGTCCTCCAGCTGCACCACGGCCTTGACCTCCTCACCCAGCTCCGGGTGGGGCACGCCGATGATGGCGGCGTCGGCGATGGCCGGGTGCTGAACGAGGCGCTCCTCGATCTCCACGCAGTACACGTTCTCGCCGCCGCGGATGATCATGTCCTTCTTGCGGTCGGTGATGAAGAGGAAGCCCTCGTCGTCGACGTGGCCGATGTCGCCGGTGAACAGCCACCCGTCACGGATGGCCTCCTCGGTGGCCTCGGGCTTGTTCCAGTAGCCGGCCATGAGGATCGGGCCTGAGATGCAGACCTCGCCGGTCTCCCCGACGGGGACCTCGGCGCCGGTGTGGTCGGCGATCTTCACCTTGACGGTCGGCACGGGCGGGCCGACCGACGTCGGCTTGGCCACGGCGTCGTCGCCCGAGATCACCGTCGCCACCGACGACGTCTCGGTGAGGCCGTAGGCGTTGGAGGTGGTCGTGACGTTCGGGAAGGTCTCGCGGATCTTGCGCTGCAGCTCCTCGGCCGACGGCGAGCCGCCGAAGGCCACGCTCTTCACTGACGACGTGTCGTAGTCGTGGCGGTCGGGGAACTCGCAGACCCGCCACACCATCGTGGGCACGGTGGCCCAGATGGTGACGCCGTGGTCTTGGATGAGCTGCAGGGCGTGATCGGGGGTGAAGCGACCCTCGGGCATCACCAGCTTGAGACCGGCCAGGGTGCCCACCACGAGGGTGGAGTGCGTGCCCGACACGTGGAACAGCGGCGAGGTGAGCAGGGAGACGTTCTGGCCGTTGTCGCCGTCGGGAAGGGCACCGCCGGTGCCGCTCATCGACCCGGCCACAGCGTTGAACATGGTGTTCTGGAGGTTGGCCACCATGCTGCGGTGGGTGCTGATGGCGCCCTTCGGCCGCCCGGTGGTGCCCGACGTGTAGAAGATCACCGAGTAGTCGTCCTCGGCGATGTCCTCCTGCACGAAGGCGTCGGTCGGCTCGCCGGTGAGCTCGTCGAAGGTGTGCAGGCGCGGGTCGCCCTCCAGGCCGAGGTCGGCGGGCGTGCAGTCGACCAGGAACACGTGCTCGAGGTCGGGGGCCGCGTCGAGCGACCCGGCGATGCGCTCGAAGCGCTTGCGGTCGGCCACGAGCACCTTGGCGCCCGAGTCCTGCAGGCCGTACTCGATCTCGTCGGTGGTCCACCACCCGTTGAGGCCCACGAGGATCGCGCCCTGCTGGACCGTGGCCCAGAACGAGAGGCACCACTCGGGGTTGTTCTGGGACAGCACGGCCACGCGGTCGCCCTTGGCGATGTCGAAGCGATCTCGCAGCGCGTGGGCCACGCCGTTGGCGGTGCGCATGAACTCGCCGTAGGTGTAGGTGCGGTCGCCGTAGACGATGAAGGTCACGTCGTCGCCGCGCATGAGGCCGACCTCGGCGACGGAGCGAAGCGACGGCATCCGCTCCTTGTAGACCTCGATCTCACGCCCGAGCACCGTGTCGGTGGTGACCTCGAACATCCCTCCCGGCCCGGTGAGCTGGGCACGGACCTCGGCACTCGTCGGCATCTACTTCCCCCTGGGATCGGCTGCTTGCTGCGTCGTGGACGATGTGTCAGCGACGCTACCTGCGTACGACACCAACGCTCACATGCGCCATCCCAGGCACCTCAGGAGCGGAAGGAGGGGGCCACGTCCTCGATGATCGCGTCCATGCGGTCGAGCCGCTCCGAGCCCGTGCCGAGCGTGAAGTCGGGGATGATGAGCTCGTCGAGCCCGGCATCCGACCACGCTTCGACGGCGTCGGCGAGGTCGTCGGTGGTGCCCGCGACCGCGGCGCGACCGCCGGTGCCGGCCACGAACGCCTCGGCTTCGGCCTTGTCGTCGGTGAGCTTGACCAGGGCCTGCGCGGAGCGCTTGATGTCGCCCGGATCGCGATCGATCGCCTCGCAGTGCTGCGCCAGCACCGCCGAGCGCTCCTCGATGGTGGAGGCGAGGCCCCACATGTTCCACTCGTCGGCGTGGCGGGCCACGACGCCGAGCATGCGATCGCCCTTGCCGCCGATCAGCAGCGGCAGGGGGGACTGGACCGGCTTCGGCTCCGACACGGCGTCGGTGAGCCGGTAGTGGTGGCCGGCGAAGGTGCTGCGCTCCTCCCGGAGGAGTGCCTTGAGCACCTGGCAGGCCTCCTCGAAGCGCTCCAGCAGCTGGCCCGGCGGGGGCAGCTCGATGCCGTACTGGTCGTGCTCGTTCTGCTGCCAGCCGGCGCCGACGCCGAGCAGGAGCCGCCCGTCGCTGATGTGGTCGACGGTGCTGGCCCAGCTGGCGACCACCGCCGGGTGCCGGTACGTGTTGCCGAGCACGAGCGTGCCCAGCCGCAGCTGCTTGGTGGCCATGGCCAGCGCTGCCACGGCCGCGGTCGACTCGAGGTTCGGCGTGGTGTCCGGGCCGAACTCCCCGCCGCTGCCCATGAAGTGGTCGGCGACGTAGACGCCGTCCCACCCGCTGGACTCGGCGTGGCGCACGACGTCGAGGACGCCGCTCCACGGCTGGGACAGCGACGGCCAGATGGAGAACCTCATCAGGAGGCCATCGCTTCGACCACGTGGTCGACGCAGCGGGTGAGCTTTGCGACGTCGTCGGGCTCGATGGCCGGGAAGAGGGCGACCCTCAGCTGGTTGCGGCCGAGCTTGCGGTAGCTCTCGGTGTCGAGGATGCCGTTGGCCCGGAGCACCTTGGAGATCGTGGTGGCGTCGGCGACCGACTCATCGACGTCGATGGTGGCGACGACGTGGCTGCGCTGCCCGGGATCGGCGACGAAGGGCGTGGCGTAGCTCGACGCCTCGGCCCAGTCGTAGATCGTGGCCGCTGAGCGGTCGCAGCGACCCGCGGCCCAGTCGAGCCCGCCGTTCTGGTTGATCCAGTCGACCTGCTGGTTGGCGAGGAACACCGTCGCCAGAGCCGGCGTGTTGTAGGTCTGGTCCTTGCGGCTGTTGTCGAGCGCGATCTTGAGGTCGAGGCTGGCCGGCACCCAGCGCTCCGAGGCCGCGATGCGCTCGATCCGCTCGACCGCGGCCGGCGACACGGCGGCGAGCCACAGGCCGCCGTCGCTGGCCAGGCACTTCTGCGGAGCGAAGTAGTACACGTCGACCTCGTTGGGGTCGAAGCGCAGGCCACCAGCCGCCGAGGTGGCGTCGACCAGCACGAGGCCCTCCGCCCCGGCCGGGCGCTCGAGGGGCATGGCCACGCCGGTGGAGGTCTCGTTGTGGGTGAGGCAGTAGGTGTCGATCTCCGGGTCGGCCACCGGCAGCGGGTGGCTGCCGGGGTCGGCGAAGAGGTTCGAGGGCTCCTGCAGGTGCGGGGCGGCCGCGGCGGCCTCGGCGAACTTCGACGAGAACTCGCCGAAGCGCAGGTGCTGGCTGCGCTGGTCGATGAGCCCGAAGGTGGCGGCGTCCCAGAAGCTGGTGGTGCCGCCGTTGCCGAGGATGATCTCGTAGCCGTCGGGCAGGGCGAACAGCTCGGCAAGGCCGTTGCGGAGCGCGCCCACCTCGAACTGCACCCGGGCCTGGCGATGGGACGTCCCGAGGTAGTCGGATCCGGCCGCCGCAAGGGCGGCGACCGCCTCGGGGCGCACCTTCGAGGGACCGCAGCCGAAGCGTCCGTCGCTGGGCAGGAGGTCGGCGGGGATGGAGATCTCGGGGAGGGGGGCAGGAGTCACCGTGCCATGATCGCGAACGGACCGATCAAGGAGCGAGACCGTTGGCCACCCCCCGAACCGAACGCCGTGTGTCCGAGCGCGTTGCCGCCATCGCCGAATCCGCCACGCTGGCGGTCGACGCCAAGGCCAAGGCGCTGAAGGCCGCGGGCGAGCCCGTCATCGGCTTCGGTGCCGGCGAGCCCGACTTCCCGACGCCAGCCCACATCGTCGACGCGGCGGTGGAGGCGTGCCGGGACCCGAAGAACCACAAGTACTCGCCCGCCGGCGGTCTGCCCGACCTGAAGGAGGCGATCGCGGCGAAGACCCTGCGCGACTCCGGTCTCGACGTGGCGCCCGGCCAGGTGCTCGTCACCAACGGCGGAAAGCACGCCGTCTACAACACCTTCGCCACCCTGCTCGACCCGGGTGACGAGGTGCTCCTGCCCGCGCCCTACTGGACCACCTACCCCGAGCCGATCGGGCTCTCCGGGGGCGTGCCGGTGGTGCTGCAGACCGACGAGACCACCGGCTTCCGGGTCACGGTCGACCAGCTCGACGCGGCGGTCACCGATCGCACCAAGGCGCTCATGTTCGTGTCGCCGTCGAACCCGACCGGCGCCGTCTACCCGGTCGAAGAGGTCGAGGCGATCGGTCGCTGGGCGGTGGAGCGCGGCATCTGGGTGATCACCGACGAGATCTACGAGCACCTCACCTACGGCGAGCACCGCTTCGCGTCGATGCCGGAGCTGGTGCCCGACCTGCGCGACCGCTGCGTCGTGCTCAACGGCGTCGCCAAGACCTACGCCATGACCGGGTGGCGGGTCGGGTGGATGATCGGCCCCACCGACATCATCAAGGCAGCCACCAACCTGCAGAGCCACGCCACCTCCAACGTCGCCAACGTGAGCCAGCGCGCCGCGCTCGCCGCGGTGTCCGGCGACCTCACGGCGGTGGCCGAGATGCGCAGCGCCTTCGAGCGCCGCGGCGCCACGATGCACAGCCTGCTCACGGGCATCGACGGCGTCACCGCGCTGGAGCCGCAGGGCGCCTTCTACAGCTTCCCCAACCTGTCGAGCTACCTCGGCCGCACGTTCCGTGGCCGCACGCCCACCACCACCGTCGAGCTCTGCGAGGTGCTGCTCGACGAGGCGAAGGTGGCGATCGTGCCTGGCGAGGCCTTCGACGCGCCCGGCTACGCCCGGCTCAGCTACGCCCTCGGCGACGACGACCTCGGCGAAGGCTGCCGTCGAATAGCGGACCTGCTCTCAGAGGCCGAATGACGGCGGTGCTGCCCTTCGGGTCCTGGCCCACGCCCGTCACCTCCGAGCTGGTGGTGGCCTCGGCCTCTCGGGTCATCGACGTGCGGGCCGACGGCGACGACCTGGTCTGGGTCGAGAGCCGGCCCGGCGAGGGCGGACGCTCGGTGCTGGTGCGCCGTCGGGCCGACGGCACGATCACGGAGCTGGTCGGCGGCGACGCCAACGTCCGCACCGCCGTCCACGAGTACGGCGGCGGGGCCTGGTGGGTGCACGAAGGAGCGGTCTGGTACGCCGAGTGGGCCGACCAGCGGCTGCGGCGCGTCGACCCTGACAGCGGGGCGGTCACCGTGCTCACACCCGAGCCGGAGGAGCCCCGCGGGCTCCGCTACGCCGACGGCGACGTGGCCCCGTCGGGGGAGTGGATGGTCTGCGTCCGCGAGACCCACCCGATCGGCAGCCGCGGCTCGGTCGACGTGGTGAACGAGATCGTCCGGCTCCCCACCTCGGAGCCCTCCGAGCCGGAGCTGCTGGTGAGCGGTCCCGACTTCCTCGCCTGCCCGCGCGTGAGCCCTGACGGCGAGCAGCTGTGCTGGATCGACTGGGACCACCCGCGCATGCCGTGGGACGGCACGCGCCTCGTGGTGCGCGACCTCGCGACCGGGACCGACGTCTACGTCGCCGGCGGTGAGCACGAAGCCATCACCGAGCCCACCTGGCAGGCCGACGGGTCGCTCTGGTTCCTGTCCGACCGCACCGGCTGGTTCGGGATCTACCGCTGGGACCCGGCCGACCACGCCACCACGGCGATCGTGGAGATCGAAGCCGACATCGGCCTGCCCCACTGGGTGTTCGGCACCTCCCGCTACGTCGTCCTGTCCGACGGTCGGGTGGTGTTCGCCCGCTGGAAGGAGGGCTTCGATGGCCTGGCCGTCCGGCTCACCGACGGCACCGTCGCCGACCTGCCCCTCGAGTTCAGCGCCGTCCCGAGCCTGCGCGGCGCGGGTGGATCGTCGTTCGTCCTGTCGGCCGGCACGCCTGCTCGCGAAGCGGCGGTGCACCGGATCACCCTCGGCGACGACGCCACCGTGGCCAGCGACGACGTGTTGCGGCCGGCGCGCGACCTCGGCCTCGACCCGAGCTGGATCTCGCGCCCCCAGGCCATCTCGTTCCCGACGGCCGACGGAGCCACCGCCCACGGCATCTACTACCCGCCCACCAACCCTGAGGTCGAGGGGCCGGAGGGGGAGCGCCCGCCGCTGCTCGTGATGATCCACGGCGGACCCACTGCCGCGGCGCGCCCTGAGATGCAGGTCGGCACGCAGTACTGGACCAGCCGCGGCTTCGCCGTGGTCGACGTCAACTACCGCGGCTCCACCGGCTACGGGCGGGCCTACCGCGACCTGCTCCAGGGCACGTGGGGCATCGCCGACGTGGAGGACTGCGTGGCGGCGGCCCGGTTCCTGGCCGAGCGGGGCGACGTCGACTCCGACCGGCTCTGCATCCGCGGTGGCTCGGCCGGCGGCTTCACGACCCTCGCCGCCCTCGCCTTCCACGACGCGTTCGCGGCCGGCGCCAGCCACTACGGCGTCGCCGACCTCGGTGTGCTCGCCGCGGAGACCCACAAGTTCGAGAGCCGCTACCTCGACGGTCTCGTCGGTCGCTGGCCCGAGGACCGGGCCACCTACGAGGCCCGCTCGCCGATCTTCCACACCGACGGGATCGATCGGCCGCTCGCCGTGTTCCAGGGCCTCGACGACCCGGTGGTGCCGCCGAACCAGTCGCAGATGATCGTCGACGCCGTCCGCGCTCGGCGGGTGCCCGTCGCCTACGTCACCTTCGAGGGCGAGCAGCACGGCTTCCGCCAGGCGCAGAACATCCGGGCCGCGCTCGACGGCGAGCTCAGCTTCTACTCCCAGGTCCTCGGCTTCGACCTGCCGCCCGACGAGGGCATCGCCCAGATCGAGATCTCACCGGCTCTCTGAAGCCGCGAGGGGTTCAGCCGACCTTCGCGAGCACCATCTGGGGACGGTCGACCGCGGCGGTGCTCACCTCTATCGCGCCTTCGAGGGCCTGCAGCGCGCCCGGGAGGCGTGCCGGGTCGTCGAGGTGCAGCTCGAGGAGCGGCTCGCCCTCGCGCACCTCGTCGCCGACGGTGGCACGCCACACGACCCCGGCCACAGCGGACACCGGGTCCTCCTTGCGGGCCCGGCCGGCGCCGAGGCGCCAGGCCGCCACTCCCACCGACATCGCGTCGAGCTTGCTGAGGGTGCCGGTGGACGGGGCGGGGACGATCTCGATCTCGCCGGCCCGGGGGAGGGGGGCGTGCGGGTCGCCGCCCTGGGCCCGCACCATCTGCTCCCAGGTCTCCAGGGCGCGGCCCTCGGCCAGCACCGCAGCGGGGTCGACGTCGTCGATGCCGACGAGGTCGAGCATCTCGCGCGCCAGGGCGACCGTGAGCTCGATCACGTCGGCTGGGCCGCCGCCTTCGAGCACCTCTACGGACTCGATGACCTCGAGCGCGTTGCCGGCGGTGCGCCCGAGGGGCACGTCCATCTGGGTGAGCAGCGCTCGCGTGCGCACGCCGGCGGCCTCACCCAGGCCCACCATCGTCTCGGCCAGCTCGCGGGCCCGCGCCAGGTCCTTCATGAAGGCGCCGCTGCCGACCTTGACGTCGAGCACGAGGGCACCTGTGCCCTCGGCGATCTTCTTCGACATGATCGAGCTGGCGATGAGCGGGATCGACTCGACCGTGCCCGTGACGTCGCGCAGGGCGTAGAGCTTGCGGTCGGCAGGCGCCAGGTCGGGACCCGCCGCGTTGATCACCGCACCGACGTCGCCGAGGATCGTCGCCACCTCGGCGGGCGTGAGCGTGGCCCGCCAGCCCGGGATGGTCTCCATCTTGTCGAGCGTGCCGCCGGTGTGGCCGAGGCCGCGCCCCGCGGTCTGCGGGACCGCGGCCCCGCACGCTGCGATGAGCGGGCAGAGGATGAGGGAGATCTTGTCGCCCACCCCGCCGGTGGAGTGCTTGTCGACGGTCGGACGTCGCAGGTCCGAGAGGTCGGCACGGGTGCCGGTGGCGATCATCTGCTGCGTCCAGCGCGACAGCTCGTCGGGCTCGAGGCCCCGGAACAGGATGGCCATCAGCAGCGCCGCGGCCTGCTCGTCGCCCACCGTGCCCGCCGTGTAGGCGTCGATGAACCAGTCGATCTGCTCGGGGGTGAGGCGTCCGCCGTCGCGCTTGGTGAGGATCAGGTCGATGGCGTCCATTGCTGCTGCCTCTCAGGTCTGCTCGTAGCGGGCGAGGTGCTCGGGTCCGAAGGCGTCGGCGAGCAGCTCGCCGAGCGGCCGGCCGTTGACGAGCAGCTTCGGGCCGCCGTGCTCGTGGAGCAGCTGGCGGCAACGACCGCACGGGACGAGCGGGGCACCGTTGCCGTCGACGCATGCGACAGCCACGAGGCGTCCCCCGCCGGTGCCGTGCAGGGCGGAGACGAGGCCGCACTCGGCGCACAGGCTGAGCCCGTAGGAGGCGTTCTCCACGTTGCACCCGGTGATCACGCGGCCGTCGTCGACGAGCCCTGCGGCCCCGACGGGGTAGCCGGAATAGGGCACATACGCCCATTTGGCGGCGTCCGCGGCAGCCGCGCGCAATGCGTCCCAATCGACCGCGGAGCCTTTCACAGGGGCGAACGTTAACGGGTAGCGTGCGCGCCAGCGGGTGGTCGGACCGGCCGGCCACCACGAGGAGGATGCATGTTCAATCGACGTTGGCTACGGCTGCTCGCCGTGCTGCTCGGTCTCACGATGCTCGCCGCCGCCTGTGGCGATGACGACGACGACGTGGAGTCCGGGAACGGCGACGAGTCGACCGATGAGTCGAGCGATGACGGCGGTGGCGAGGGCGGCGACTTCCGCATCGGCCTCGTGTACGACGTCGGCGGTCGTGGAGACCAGAGCTTCAACGACGCCGCCTACGAGGGCCTCACGCGGGCCTCGGAGGAGCTCGGTGTCGAGATCCAGGACCTCGAGCCCGAGGGCGGTGGCGAGAACCGCGAGGAGCTCCTGCGCACCCTCGCCGAGGACGGCTACGACATGATCATCGGCGTCGGCTTCGCCTTCGCAGAGTCGATGGGCGCCGTCACCGCTGACTTCCCGGACACCGCGTTCGCGATCGTCGACGACGCCAGCGTCGAGGCCGAGAACCTCACCTCGCTGGTGTTCGCCGAGCACGAGGGCTCGTTCCTCGTCGGTGCGGCCGCTGCGCTCACGAGCGAGACCGGCCAGCTGGGCTTCATCGGCGGCGTCGAGGTCGACCTCATCAAGAAGTTCGAGGCCGGCTTCGTGGCCGGTGCGGCCGAGGTCGCGCCCGATGCCACGGTGGACGTGAAGTACATCAGCCAGCCCCCGGACTTCTCCGGCTTCAACGACCCCGCCAAGGGCAAGGAGATCGCCCTCGGTCAGTACAGCGCTGGCGCCGACGTGATCTACCACGCGGCCGGCGGCTCCGGTGGCGGTCTCTTCGAGGCAGCCCTCGAGACCGGCGACGTCTGGGCGATCGGTGTCGACTCCGACCAGTACCTCACCGCTGAGGAAGCTGTGCAGGACGTGATCCTCACCTCCATGATCAAGCGGGTCGACGTGGCCGTGTTCGAGGCGATCAAGTCCTTCACCGAGGGCAACCTCGAGGCCGGTGCCCAGGAGTTCGACCTGAGCAACGACGGCGTGGGCTACTCGACCTCCGGCGACTTCCTGAGCCAGGACGTCATCGACCAGCTCGAGGAGCTCAAGACCAAGATCATCGACGGCGAGATCGAGGTGCCTTCGGCGCCCTAGCTCGACGTCGAGCTGACGCGACACGGGCCCGGGGCGAAGATCCCCGGGCCCGTCGTCGACTCCCTACGGAAGAGGTCGACCGATCGCTGCTGCAGTAGAGCTCCAGGGGATCCTCAAGCGGTTCCCGGGCGTGATCGCCAACCGCGACGTGAACCTCACCGTCGCGCCGGGTGAGATCCACGCCATCGTCGGCGAGAACGGCGCCGGCAAGTCGACCCTCATGAAGATCCTCTACGGGATGCTGCGCCCCGACGAGGGCACCATCGCCGTGGACGGGCGCCAGGTGACGTTCAAGACGCCCACCGACGCGATCGCGGCCGGCATCGGCATGGTGCACCAGCACTTCATGCTGGCCGACAACCTCACGGTCCTCGAGAACGTGGTGCTGGGCGCGGAGCCCCGCAAGGGCCTGCGACTCGACCGCGACGCCGCCCGCACTCGCATCCGCGAGATCGGCGAGGCCTACGGCATGGCCGTCGACCCCGACCGCATGGTCGAGGAGCTCGGCGTCGGCGATCGCCAGCGCGTCGAGATACTGAAGGTGCTCTATCGGGGCGCCCGCGTCCTGATCCTCGACGAGCCTACGGCTGTGCTCGTGCCCAGCGAGGTCGACCAGCTCTTCGAGAACCTGGGCGAGCTGAAGCGCGAGGGCGTCACCATCATCTTCATCTCGCACAAGCTCGACGAGGTGCTCAAGGTCGCCGATGCCGTCACCGTCATCCGCGCCGGCACCACCGTCACCACTGTGGACCCGAAGGACGTCACCGCCCGCGACCTCGCGGAGCTGATGGTCGGCTCCGAGCTGCCCACGCCTGAGACCCGCGAGTCCACCGTCACCGACAGGGTGGTGCTCGCCGCCGACGGCCTCAGGGTGACCTCGCCCGAGGGTCGGACGCTCCTCGACGACGTCTCGTTCCGTATCCGCTCTGGCGAGATCCTCGGCATCGCTGGCGTCGAGGGCAACGGGCAGCGCGAGCTGATCGGGGCGGTGCTCGGGCTCCAGCACCTCGCCGCCGGCACCATCTCGCTCGACGGCGCCGACGTGTCGTCGTGGAGCACCCGCCGACGGCTCGAGGAGGGGGTGGGGTACATCCCTCAGGACCGCCACCGCGACGGCCTGCTGCTGGAAGCACCGCTTTGGGAGAACGCCGCCCTCGGCCACCAGACGGCCGCTCCCTTCAGCAAGGGGATCTGGATCGACCGCGCCGGCGCCCGCGCTCGCACGGAGGCCATCGTGGCCGACTACGACGTGCGCACGCCCGGGATCGAGGTGCCCGCCCACGCGCTCTCCGGCGGCAACCAGCAGAAGCTGATCGTCGGCCGGGAGATGGAAGCCAAGCCGAAGGTGCTCGTCGCCGCCCACCCCACCCGCGGCGTCGACGTGGGTGCGCAGGCCGCCATCTGGGACCAGCTCCGCGATGCCCGTGCCGCCGGCCTGGCCACGCTGCTCGTGTCAGCCGACCTCGAGGAGCTGATCGGCCTGTCCGACACGCTCGTAGTCATCTACCGCGGGCGCCTCGTCGCCACGCTCCGACCCGAGGAGGTCACCCCCGAGGTGCTCGGCTCCTACATGACCGGCGCCACCGTGGCCGAAGGGGCGGCATAGGTGCTCCGACGGATGCTCCTGGGCGTCGCCGCCCCCACGTTGGCGATCGCGATCGCCGTCGCCGTCTCCTCCGTCGTCCTCGTGATCTCGGGGGACGACCCCTTCGAGATCTACAGCGCCATGTGGGAGTTCGGCACCCAGCTCAACTCGATCATCTCGATGATCAACCGGGCCGTGCCGTACTACATCTCCGGGCTGGCCGTCGCGGTCGGGTTCAAGATGAACCTCTTCAACATCGGTGTGGAGGGCCAGTACTACCTGGCCGGGATCCTCGCCGCCGTCGTCGGGGCTTGGCTCGACCTCCCAGCGCCCCTGCACGTGGCGTGCATCTGCATCGTGGCTATGGCCGTCGGCGCCGCCTGGGCCGGGATCGCCGGCGTGCTGAAGGCGACCCGCGGCGTCAACGAGGTGATCTCCACGATCATGCTCAACAACATCGTCGGGCTCGGCCTCGGTGCCTGGCTGATGGCGCGCTTTCGCGAGTCCGAGACCGGTGGCAGCCTCCAGATCGCTACCGAGCACATCCCCGCTTCCGGGCTCATGCCCGACCTCAACAGCTGGCTCGAGAAGATCGGCCTCGACGTGCCGCAGGGCAGCCGGCTCACAGGGTTCCTCCTGGTCGCCATCGCCGTGGGAGTGGTCTTCTACCTGATCCTGGAGCGCACCCGCTTCGGCTACGACCTTCGGGCCTCCGGCATGAACGCCTGGGCGGCAGCGTCCTCAGGCGTCAGCTCGAACGCGATGGTCGTCAAGGCCATGCTCCTCTCCGGCGGCATCGCCGGCCTCGTGGGCATGTCGTACGTGCTTGGCGACTTCGGTCGCTTCACCGGCGACTTCCCGACGAACCTCGGCTTTACCGGGATCGCTGTGGCGCTGCTCGGTCGCAACCACCCGGTCGGGATCGGTCTCGCCGCGCTGCTGTGGGGCTTCCTCGAGCGGTCTGCTCAGCGCCTCGACCTGATGGACGTCCCGAAGGAGATCGTCGTCATCATGCAGGGCACCATCGTGCTTTCGGTCGTCGTGGCCTATGAGATCGTGCGACGCATCCGAGCGGCCCAGCTCCAGCGTGAGGTATCGGCCCAGACCGACGACGAGCGTGTGTCCGACGTGACGGGCGCTGGAGCGACGGCATGAGCATCCTCGAAGCGCACACCGTCGAGCGAGACCCCGGAGACCGATCGCGGTCGTCGCGTCGGGTGAGCCCCCTGCGGTGGGTCGCGATAGCGGTGGCCGGGTTCGTGGTGCTCGCCGTGATCGGCGAGATCACCGACAGCGGCTCGCTGACCGGGCGCGGCACGTTCGGCGCGGCCGTGCGCCTGGCGCTGCCGATCGGGCTGGCCGGCCTCGGCGGCCTCTGGGCGGAGCGAGCCGGCGTCATCAACATCGGGCTCGAGGGCATGCTGATCCTCGGCACCTGGTTCGGCGCCTACGGCGGCGTCGAGTACGGACCGTGGTGGGGGGTCGTGTTCGGCGTCGTGGGGGGTGCCCTCGGCGGTCTCGTGCACGCGGTCGCCACCGTGGGCTTCGGCGTCGACCACATCGTCTCCGGCGTGGCGATCAACCTGCTCGGACCGGGCGTCGCCCGCTACCTGAACATCGTTGTGTTCGACGATCGGACCGGTGCCACGCAGTCACCCCGCGTCAGCGGAGACGTCGGCCAGCTCGACCTGCCGTTCCTCGCCGGCGGGCCGATCCTCGGGTGGGACACACCCGACGTGCTGGGCTGGCTGGCCCGGCAGGAGTGGTTCGTGCTCTCCGACATCGGTGGCGCGCTGCGCGGCCTCACCGGCGGCCTGTCCCTGGTGGTGGTGCTGGGCCTGGCGCTGTTCCCGCTCACCTGGTGGGTGCTGTGGCGCACGGCGTTCGGGTTGCGCCTCCGCTCCTGCGGCGAGGACCCGATCGCGGCCGAGTCGCTGGGCGTGAACGTTTACCGGCTCAAGACGATCGCCGTCACCATCTCCGGTGCGCTGGCCGGCCTCGGCGGAGCGGTGCTCGTCCTCGTGTTCGCCAGCATCTACCGGGAGGGCCAGACCGCGGGCCGCGGCTTCATCGGTCTCGCTGCGATGATCTTCGGCAACTGGCGCCCAGGCGGGCTCGCCCTCGGTGCCGGGCTGTTCGGCTACACCGACGCCGTCCAGCTGCGAGACGAAGCGGCCGTGCACTCGCTGCTGCTGTTCGTCGCCGCGCTCCTGGCGGTGCTCGGCGTGTGGTCACTGGCTCGCCGACGCAGCCTCGGAGGCGTGCTGGCGGTAGTCGCCGCGATCGCCGTGTTCGCGTGGTGGGCCCTCACCGACGAGTACCCGACGCAGTTCGTCGGGTTCACGCCACACATCACCACGCTGCTGGTCTTGGCGTTCGCTTCCCAGCGACTGCGGATGCCCGCCGCCGACGGCGCCGAGTACCGCCGCGGGCAGGGAAGGTGACCGACGGGCTGAGCACGGCTCAGCTCGCCGACTGGGAGCGCGACGGCTTCCTCGTGATCGAGGGCTTCGTCGACGTGGCCCGCTGCGACGAGCTGATCGCGCACACGGCCCAGATCGTCGAGCAGGTCGACCGCGACATCGTCTCGATCTTCTCCACCCAGGAGCAGACCCGCACCTCCGACGAGTGGTTCCTCTCGTCGGGCGACAAGGTCAGGGCCTTCTTCGAAGCAGACGCGTTCGACGCTGACGGCAACCTCCGTCAGCCGATCGACGTGTCCATCAACAAGCTCGGTCACGCCATGCACGACGTCGACCCGGTGTTCGAGCGCTTCAGCCGCACCCCCGAGCTGGCTGCCGTGGCCAGCGACGTCGGCCTGGTAGATCCGCTGCTGCTGCAGTCGATGTACATCTTCAAGCCGCCCCGCATCGGTGGCGAGGTGACCTGCCACCAGGACGCGACCTTCCTGTCCACCGAGCCGCAGTCGGTGGTCGGCTTCTGGTTCGCGCTCCAGGACTCCACCATCGACAACGGCTGCCTGTGGGCGCAGCCCGGTGGCCATCTGGGTCCGCTGCGCCAGCGGTTCGTGCGCGAGGGCGGCGACGCCGACGGCACCCGCTTCGAAGAGCTCGACCCCACGCCGCTGCCGGTCGCCGGCAGCGAGGGGCTGGTGCCGCTGGAGACCCCCGCCGGCACCCTCGTGGTGCTGCACGGGCTCCTGCCCCACTGGTCGGGCCCGAACCGCTCAGGGGTGAGCCGCCACGCCTACTCGGTCCACTGCATCGACGGCACAGCGTCCTACCCCGCTGACAACTGGCTCCAGCGCGGCCCCGACCTCCCCCTCCGAGGCTTCTGACCCGGATCTCAACAAGATCTGTGGGCGCGAGAGCACGCATTTCGTGCTCTCGCGCCCACAGATCTCGGATTGGTTTGGGAGTGTCGGGGGCTGAGCGACAGACTCGGCTCATGGCCCGCATCCTCGTCACGGAGAAGATCGCCGACGGAGGCCTCGACCGGCTGAGGCAGGCGGGGCACGACGTCGACCTGCAGCTCGATCTCACCCCGGAGACGCTGCTCGACGCCGTGAAGGGCGCCCATGCACTGATCATCCGCTCCGCCACCACCGTGACCGCCGACGTGCTGGCCGCCGGGCGCGACCTCGTGGTCGTCGCGCGCGCTGGCATCGGCCTCGACAACGTCGACACCGACGCCGCCACTGCGCAAGGCGTGATGGTCGTCAACGCACCGCAGTCGAACATCCTCACCACCGCCGAGCACACGATGGCGATGCTGCTGGCGCAGGCCCGCAACATCCCCCAGGCCCACGCGGCGCTCGTCGCCGGTCGCTGGGAGCGCTCGAAGTGGGAGGGCGTGGAGCTGGCCGACAAGACGCTCGGCATCGTCGGGCTCGGCCGCATCGGCAAGCTCGTGGCCCAGCGGGCGCTGGCCTTCGGCATGAACGTCGTGGCCCACGACCCCTTCGTCGCTCCCGACCGGGCCAAGCAGATCAACGTCGAGCTCGTGAGCCTCGAGGAGCTGGTTCAGCAGGCCGACTTCCTCACGCTGCACGTCGTCAAGACGCCGGAGACGCTCGGGATGATCAGCAAGGACCTCCTGGCCAAGGCCAAGCCGAACCTGCGCATCGTCAACGTGTCGCGCGGGGGAGTGATCGACGAGGACGCCCTGGCCGAGGCCATCCGCGAGGGTCGCATCGGCGGGGCCGCCATCGACGTGTTCGCCAGCGAGCCCACCACCGAGTCGCCCCTGTTCGAGCTGCCCCAGGTCGTCGTCACGCCGCACCTCGGCGCCAGCACCGCTGAGGCCCAGGACAAGGCCGGCGACACCATCGCCGAGATGGTCGGCCTGGCCCTGGCCGGCGAGTTCGTGCCCTTCGCCGTCAACGTGTCGGCGGCTGAGGCCTCGAGCACCGTGAAGCCGTTCCTGCCGCTGGCCGAGAAGCTGGGGCAGCGCTACGGCGCGCTGGCCGCCGGCGTGCCCGACGTCCTCGAGATCTCCTACGAGGGCCAGCTCGCCGACTCCGACACCCGCATCCTCACCCTGTCGCTGCTGAAGGGCGTCTTCGGCCGGGTCAGCGACGAGCCGGTCAGCTACGTCAACGCCCCGAAGCTGGCCGCCGAGCGCGGCGTCGAGGTGCGCGAGAGCTCCACCGCCACGTCGCACGAGTACGTCAACCTCATCACCATCCGCGGCGGCGACCACGCCCTCGCCGGCACGCTCGTCGGGCTGCGCGGCGAGCCCCGCATCGTGATGGTCGACGACCACTCCGTCGACGTGCCGCCGGCGGACCACATGCTCGTGGTCCGCAACGACGACGTGCCCGGCATGATCGCGGCCGTCACCGGACGGCTGGGCGAGGCCGGCGTCAACATCGACGACATGCACCTCGGCCGCTCCGCCGCTGGCACCGCGGCGCTCATGGTGCTGGCCACCGACGTGGCCGTCGCCGAAGAGGTGCAGGAGGCCATCCGGGCCCTGCCCGGCGTCGTCTCCGTCGCCCGCCTCTAGGACTCGCCGCTAGGGCAGGCCCCTAGCGCTTGGCTGGGCGCAGCTCGTCGGCCTCGGCGGTCTCGGCGTCGCGGTAGCAGCGGTCTGGGCGGGTGCGGTCGTAGTTGAGCATCCCCGGCAGGTGGAAGATCCGCGAGCTCATCTTGGCCTTGACCGGGTGGCTGGCGGGGCACACGCCATCGGTCGGCTCCACCCAGATCGTCTCGATGGGAGCGGCCTTGCGGGGCGGCTTGCGAGGC
>DATCYI010000118.1:0-1732 GCA_036570385.1 Acidimicrobiales bacterium
TTCGCCGACCTCAGCGTCGACCAGGCCGCGGCCCCGGCCGACACCCCCACCTACACCGTGCAGCCGCGCGACACCCTGTGGGACATCTCCGAGCGCTGCCTCGGCGACCCGTTCCGCTGGACGGAGATCTGGCACCTCAACCAGCACCAGACGATGGTCGACGGCCGCACGTTCGCCGACCCCGATCGGATCAACCCGGGCTGGGTCCTGACGCTGCCGGGCGACGCGCAGGGCACGCCGGGGGCAGAGGTCGTGGCCGCGACGGGCACCGAAGCCACCCCCATGACCGCCGAGGTCGACGCGGCCGCTGCGGAAGCCGCCCCTGCCGACACCACCCGGATCGAGGTGCTGCTGCCCACCTCCGATGGTGACCACGACGAGGTCCGGGTAGAGGTCCTCACGCCAACCGACGCATCCGACTCTCAGAACGAGCGCTGACCAAACCCCATGACATCGCCCCAAGCCCCGGTGACGCCGGGCGCCGCCACCCTCCCGTCCGGTCTCAGCTCCAAGAGTCGCCGCCAGCGCCGCTGGTCGCTCGCTCTCGCCGGCGTGCTGCTGATCCTCGGCTCGGGCATGGTGTTCCTGCTCGTGTTCGTGAACGCCGGCGACCGTGAGCCGGTGCTCGCCATCGCCCGCGAGGTGCCCGCCGGCCAGGTCATATCCGGCGCCGACCTGCAGATTGTCCGTGTCGGCGCCGACCCCGGCGTCTCGACGATCAGCGAGGCCCGACGCTCCGACGTCGTCGGGCAGACCGCTGCCGTCGACCTGATCCCGGGCACGCTGCTCGTGGAGGACCAGCTGGGCGAGCCCGTCGCCCTCGCTGCCGGCGACTCGATCGTCGGCCTCGATCTGATCGGCGGCGAACGGGCGGTGCCCGACCTGCAAGAGGGCGACGAGGTGCTGATCATCCTGACCGCGCCGGCCAGCTCCACCGAGTCGGCCGGCGACGAGGACGACGAGGAGGTCGCCTCGGGTCTGGGCCAAGTGATCACCCGCGGCCGGGTGACCGCCGTCGTCACCTCAGAGGACGCAGAGGAGCGGGTGATGGCCTCGGTCATCGTGCCTGAGGAGCTGGCGGAGGGGATCGCCGGCGCCAACTCGGTCGACCGCATCGCGCTCGTGGTGGTGCCTCCGCAGTGACGGTCATCGCGCTCGGTTCGGCGAAGGGCGCGCCTGGCATCACCACCAGCGCGCTGGCCCTCGCCGTCACCTGGTCGGACCACGTTCCGGTGACCCTGATCGAGGCTGACCCCGCCGGCGGCGATCTCGCCGCCTGGCTCGACCTCCCCCTCCAGCCCGGCCTGGTGTCGCTCGCCGCGGCGGGTCGTCGGGCCATCGACCCGGCGCTCTTCGCCGAGCACCTCCAGCCGGTCCCCGGCTCCGACCGGGTGGCGGTCCTCGTCGGACCGGTGGCGGCCGACCAGGCCCAGGCCGCCCTCGCATCGTTGCGCGAGCGCCTGCTGGAGGCGGCCCGGCTCCGGCCGGGCATCGTGCTGCTCGTCTGCGGACGGCTCGATCCGGGGTCGCCCTCCGTGCGCCTCTTCGAAGACGCGGAGGTGCAGGTCGTCGGCTGCCGGCCCAGCCTGGCGGCGGTTCACCACCTCCAAGCTCGCCTGCGTGCCATCGACTCCAGGCGAGCCCGGCTGCTCGCCATCGGCGAGCGCCCCTACGCCCCCGACGAGCTGGCCGCAGCCTGCGGCATCCCGCTGCTGGGCAGTCTGCCCCTCGA
>DATCYI010000119.1:0-5762 GCA_036570385.1 Acidimicrobiales bacterium
GTGCACTAGGTGCATGCCCACGCCCACCGAGGAGGCCGCCCGCCGGCGCACCTTCGCGATCATCAGCCACCCCGACGCGGGCAAGACCACCCTCACCGAGAAGTTCCTGCTCTACGGCGGCGCCCTGCAGTCGGCCGGCGCCGTGAAGGCCCGCGGCGAGCGCCGCAAGGTCACCTCCGACTGGATGGAGATGGAGCAGAAGCGGGGCATCTCCATCACCTCGACGGTGCTGCAGTTCCCCTACCGCGACCACGTGCTGAACCTGCTCGACACCCCTGGCCACCGCGACTTCTCGGAGGACACCTACCGCGTGCTCGCCGCTGCGGACGCCGCGGTGATGGTGCTCGACGCGGCCAAGGGCATCGAGCCCCAGACCCTCAAGCTCTTCGAGGTCTGCCGGGAGCGCAACCTGCCGCTGGTGACCTTCATCAACAAGTGGGACCGCCCCGGTCGCGACCCCCTCGAGCTGCTCGACCAGGTCGAGTCGCAGCTGTCGATCGTGCCCACGCCCGTCACGTGGCCGGTCGGCATCGCCGGCGACTTCCGGGGTGTCATCGACCGGCGCGACGGCCACTACGTCCACTTCACCCGCACCGCCCGCGGCGCCACCGAGGCCGGCGAGGAGCTGCTCACCCCCGAGCAGGCAGCCGAGGTCGAGGGCCCGTCTTGGCAGGCCGCGGTCGACGGCGTGTCGCTGCTCGACGAGGTCGGCGCCGACGTCGACCCCGACCTGTTCCGCAAGGGCGAGATCACCCCCGTCTTCTTCGGCTCCGCGCTCACCAACTTCGGCGTTCGCCTGCTGCTCGACGCCATCGTCGACCTGGCTCCGTCGCCGTCACCCCGCGACGACGTGGACGGCTCCCCCCGTCCGCTCGACTCCCCGTTCTCGGCCTTCGCGTTCAAGGTGCAGGCCAACATGGACCCCTCGCACCGCGACCGCATCGCCTTCGTCCGGGTCTGCTCCGGCAAGTTCGAGCGGGGCATGGTGGTGACCCACGGCGCCACCGGCAAGCCGTTCGGCACGAAGTACGCGCAGTCGGTGTTCGGCCAGGACCGCGACACCATCGAGGAGGCCTGGCCCGGCGACGTGGTGGGCCTCGTGAACGCCACCGACGTCACGGTGGGCGACGCCCTCTACGTGGGCACACCCGTGGAGTTCCCGCGGCTGCCCGAGTTCGCGCCCGAGCACTTCCAGGTGGCGCGGGTGAAGGACACCGGCCGGTTCAAGCAGTTTCGTCGCGGCATCGCCCAGCTCGACGAGGAGGGCGTGGTGCAGGTGCTGCGCGACCCCGACCTCGGCGACCAGGCCCCGATGCTCGCCGCCGTCGGCCCGATGCAGTTCGAGGTGGCGCTGCACCGCCTGGAGAACGAGTTCGGAGCGCCGACGGAGCTGTCGCCCACGACGTGGCGCATCGCCCGTCGCACCGACGAGGCGTCGACCGCTCCGCTGCGCGGCATGCAGGGAGTGGCCGTCTACGTCCGCGCCGACGGCACCCGCTACGCCCTCTTCGAGTCGCCCTACTGGCTGGCCCGCGTCGAAGGCGACCACCCCGACCTGGTCCTGGAGCGCCTCGTGGCCGAGGGCACCGTCGGCTAGCGACACACCACTAGTCGCAGACGGTGTCGTCCTCGGGCACCTCTTGGTCGACCAGGTACTTGGTGACGATGTCGTCGATGCAGTCGTTGCCGTCGGCCACGACCGTGTGGCCGTCGCCCTCGTTGGTGACGAGCACCCCGGTCTCGAGGGTGTCGGCCACCCGCACGCCCGCCTCGTAGGGGGTGGCCGGGTCGCCGGTGGTGGACACGACGAGGATGGGCGGCGCGCCCTCAGCGGTCACCGCCTCCACCGGGTCGGGCTCGACCGGCCAGTCGGCGCAGCGGATGTAGTCGACGACTATCGCCTCACCGAAGTGCGGCGACTCCTCACCGGCCGCCTTGGCCGCGTCGAAGAAGGCCTGCGGGTCGCCGGTGGGCCACGCGAAGTCGAGGCAGTTGACCGCGAAGTAGACCTCGAAGTCGCCGATGCCGATGTAGCCGTCGGCCAGCCCGACGAGCCGGGTGCCGTCTCCCTCGAGGGCCTGGGCCAGCGCGTCGTCGAGGCTGCCCCAGAGCTGCTGGGAGTAGAGCGCGTAGGTGATGCCGAGGTTCGCCTCGCCCGGGCCGGCGGCTCGGTCGGCGCCTGGCGCGGGGATGCCGCCGGGCTGCTCGGAGGCGGCCAGCACCTGCTCGACCGCGCCGAGGGCATCGGGCGACACCTCGCAGTCGCTGGCGCAGTGCTCGACCCAGCGGGCCAGGGCCGTCTCGAAGCCCTCGGCCTGGGTGGCCGCGGCCTCGAGCCCGGTGGGGCCGAGCTCGACGATGCCGTCGAGGATCATCGAGCGGATGTTCTCGGGAAACAGGTCGGCGTAGACCTGGCCGATCATCGAGCCGTAGCTGAACCCGAGGAAGCTGAGCTGCTCGTCGCCGAGGGCGGCGCGCACCGCGTCCATGTCGCGGGCCACGTCGGCGGTGCCGACGTGGGGGAGCAGGTCGCCGTATCGGATCGTGCAGTCGTCGATGTACTCCTCGCTGATGGCGAGCACGGCCTCGCGGTCGGCGTCGTCCTCCATCGTGGGATCGACGCCGTACAGCTCGGTGGCCTCGACGCCGCAGTCGATCGGTGAGCTGCCGCCCACGCCTCGCGGGTCGACCCCGATGATGTCGAAGTGGTCGGTGATCTCGCCGGGCAGGATCATCGGGAGCACCGCGGCCATCTCCGCCGCGCTGGCGCCCGGACCCCCGGGGTTCACGAACAGCGCCCCGAGCCGCTCGCCCTCCGCCGGAGCGCGGGTGATGAACAAGGTGAGCAGCTTGCCCTCGGGCTGCTCGTAGTCGAGCGGCACGTCGAGCACGCCGCACTCGGTGGCGCCGCACTCCTCCCACTCGATCTCGTCGGGCACGAAGCCGTTGGGTCCCTCCACCGGGCCATCGGCCGGCTCTTCGGGGGTCGCGTCGATGGGGGGCTCGGCCACCGGGTCGTCGTCCGCCTCCGAGGCACAAGCGGTGGCGACCAGCGTGAGCAGGGCCAGGAGCGCGGCGAGCCATCGGGGGGAGCGCATCCGCCGAGGCTAACTGGGCCGTCGCGGTGGCTCCGGTCGGCTGACTTGACGAGCGGCATACTCAGTATGCATACTCGGTAAATGGCGGTGCGCGAAGGGCTGTTGGCCCTCCTACGTGAGGGTCCGAGTCACGGATACCAGCTGAAGACCGCCTGGGAGACGGCGACCGGTGGCGTCTGGTCGCTGAACGTCGGCCAGGTGTACACGACCCTCGATCGGCTGGCCCGAGACGGCTCCGTCGAGGTCAGCGAGGTCGACGGCCAGAAGCAGTACGCGATCACCGCCGCCGGCCGCGAGGAGCTCCAGGCTTGGTGGGAGACGGGTCCGGCTGACGTGCCGCCGCCTCGCGACGAGCTGATGCTGAAGGTGCTCATGGCGATCGAGGACGGCTTCGATCGTGCCCTCGAGGTGATCACCGACCACCGCAGCGCGCTCACCACCACGCTGCAGGCGCGGCGACGGGCCAGCCGCTCGGCGACAGAGCCCGACCTCGCCGCGACCCTCGTGGCCGACGCCCTCGCCACCCGTGCCGAAGCTGATCTCCGCTGGCTCGACCTCTGCGAGGCCCGCCTGCTGCGCGCGCGGGCCGCCGGGAACGGCCAGCCCGACCGAACCCGAGGTGCCCAGTGAGCTTCCTCATCGCGTCAGGCCTCGTGGCCTTCGGCGGCCCGGCCGTGGCCCTGGCGATCATCCTCATCGACCGGCTGACCGGGCCCAGCCTCACTCCCGTCTCCCGTCCACAACCGCCCGGCCGCTCGCGGCCGGCCCCCCGGCTTCCACGAACGGAGCTCTCCAATGGGTGAATCCCCCCGCCTCGCACTCGAGCTGCGCGAGGTCGTCAAGCGCTACGGCTCCGGCCCCACCGAGGTCCGCGCCCTCACCGACGTGTCGATCGAGGTCGCCCCCGGCGAGCTCGTGGCGATCATGGGGCCGAGCGGATGCGGCAAGTCGACGCTGCTGCACCTCGCCGCGGCCCTGGAAGACCCCGACGCCGGCCAGGTTCTCGTCGGCGGACAGGACCTGTCGTCGCTGTCGGCCCCCGGGCGGGCCAGCCTGCGCCGCACCGACGTCGGGATCGTGTTCCAGCGACTCAACCTGGTGCCCTCGCTGACGGCACTGGAGAACGTGATGCTGCCGCTCGAGCTCGAGGGCACGCCGGCCAAGGCGGCTCGTGAGCGGGCACGCGACGCCCTGGCATCGGTGGGGATCGACCAGCAGGTCGACCGCTTCCCCGACGACTTCTCCGGCGGTCAGCAGCAGAGGATCGCCGTCGCCCGTGCCGTGGTGGGGCAGCGCAAGCTCGTCCTCGCCGACGAGCCCACCGGTGCCCTCGACACGCTCACCGGCGACGCCGTCATCGAGCTCATCGCAGACCTCCCGAGCGCGGCCGGCTGCGCGGTGGTGCTGGTGACGCACGAGCCGCGCTACGCGTCCTGGGCCGACCGGGTGGTGTTCATGCGTGACGGGCGCATCGTCGACGAGTCGTCGGTCGGCGCTGTCGACCCGGCCGCGCTCGGGGTGCCGTCGTGACCAGGTTCGCCCTGCCGATGCGGTTGGCTCGACGCGAGGTGCGCCGGCGCCCTGGGCGCACCGCTCTGGTGGCCCTCCTGGTGGCCCTCCCCGTGGCTGCCATGGTCCTGGCCGCGGTGCTGATCCGCACCGACTTCGTGGGCCCCGACGGCCAGTGGGTCCGCTACAACGGCCAGGCCGACCTGCGCACCCAGTCCGATCTCGAGCCGCAGGCACTCGACCTGCCGGCGGGGTCTCGCCAGATCGAGATCCGCGGCTCGTTCCTGACCGTGACCTCCGAGGACGTGGTCGGAGCGACCGCCGACGGGGACGATCGCCAGCGCGTGATGCTCGAGGTGTCCGACGCGCCGCTGCTCGACCCCATCACATCGGGGATGTTCGACCTGCTCGACGGCCGGAGCCCAGCTGCGGCCGGCGAGATCGTGATGAGCCCCCGGGTCCTGGATCGCCTCGACGCGGAGATCGGCGACGAGATCGAGATCAGCAGCGTGGGCCGCTTGGCGATCGTCGGCACGGTCGAGCAGCCGAGCTGCCTCGCCTGCGACACTGCGATCGTCGCTCCCGGTTCGCTCGGCCTCGCCCAGGGCTGGATGGACAACGGAGTGCGCGTGCTGGTCGACCTGCCCGACAGCGTGACCGGCGCCGAGCTCCAGCAGATGGTGGACGAAGGCGAGGGCCTCGTCTCCGCCCGCGGCATCCCCGAGCCCTTCGAGAGCACGGATGACGGCACCACCGGCGTGCGCTGGGCCTACGTCCTCGGCGCCGTGGCGCTGACCGTGGCCGGGATCGTGATCTCTGCCGCCTTCGCGGTCGGCGCCCGCCGCCAGCTGGTCTCCATCGGTCAGCTGTCGGCCAGCGGTGCATCGCCGGCCACCATCCGCTCGTCGCTCGTGCTTCAGGGCACGTTCACCGGCATCGTCGGTGCGGTGGCGGGCTTCGTGCTGGCCGCCGTCGTCCTCGTGGTCGGGGAGGGGCGGATCGAGACCTTCCTCGGCCACCGCATCGACGGGTACGTCGTGCGCCCCTTCGAGCTGCTCGTGGTCGCCCTGATCGGGGTGGTGGCGGCCACGGTCGCCGCGCTCCTGCCCGCTCGCACCGCGGCACAGATCCCGACCCTTGCCGCGCTGGCCGGCC
>DATCYI010000120.1:0-7041 GCA_036570385.1 Acidimicrobiales bacterium
GGCCAGGCCGTCGACCAGGGCCTTGGAGCCGGCCGGGGAGGCGGGCGCCTCGCAGCGGACGGTGGACGTGAGGTCACCGAGCACGTCGCCGACCGGGCCCGGCAGCGACGGGAGCGCCTCGCCGAGGCCGTCGAGGACGGAGCCGAGGGTCTCCCCCACGGCGAGCCGGTCGAGCACGCCGCAGATGTCCGGCGGCGTGATCGTGGCGGCCAGGCCGGTGATGCCGGCGACGGCCTGGGTGACGCCGTCGGCCTCCGTGACCGAGGTGGTCTGCTCCAGCAGCTCGACGTCGACCAGGGATGCCAGCGACGGGTCGATGGTGCCGAGGATCGCTCCCAGGGCCCCGGTGAGCTGGTCGGCGAGCGCTCCGACCTGGCCGAGCGCGCCCGTGGCGTCGAGCCCGCCCAGCGAGATCCCACCGACTCGGACGTCGCCGACCGAGCCGACGACCTCGGCGACCGACGCGTCGAGCGTGTCGTCGGCCGTGGCCACGAGGCCCACCGCGAGGTCCTCGACCACGAGGAGCGAAGCTCCGTCGAGGCCGTCGAGCAGCGGATCGACGAGGCCGAGGAGCTGGTCGACCAGGCCCTGGATGCCGTCCAGGAGCCCGTTGACCTGGGCGATGAGCCCGTCGATCAGAGCCGGGATGGCGGCGAGTCGGGCCTCGAGGGTCGCGACCAGCGACGTGGCGGTGGCGAGCTGCCCCTGGAGACTCGAGATCAGCGCGCACAGGTCAGGCACGAGAGCGCACAGGGCCCCGCCGAGCGAGGCCACGGCGGCGTCGAGCTGGGACGTCAGCGACGTCACGGTGGCCGTGGCGGCGCTGATCTGCGCCGGCAGCCCGGCCAGCTCGCTCTGCAGCGCATCGATCTGCGCCTGCAGGCCCGACACCTGCGTGCGCACCGGGCCGGTGTCGGCCAGGAGGTCGTCGATCGAGGCGAGCAGCGCGTCGGGCGACAGCCCCGCCGGCAGCGGCAGGCCGAGCTGGTCGACGAGGCCCACCACGATGTCGAGCGGCAGGTCGGCGAGGGAGATCCCGAGGGCGTCGAGCAGGGCCGAGAGGTCGAGCACCTCGAGGCGATCGAGCTCCAGCCCCCGGATCGCACCGGCATCGGTCACGAGCGCGCTGCTGCCGAGGTCGAGCGAGGCGACGCCGGTGCTGAGCAGCCCCCCGAGCACGCTCAGGTCGCGGACCGCTCCTGTAGCGCTGCTGAGGGCGCCGTCGGCGTCGACCAGCGACCGCAGCGCGATCGGGTCGAGCGTGCCGGAGAGCAGGCCGGGCACGGGCAGACCGGCGAGCACGGTCCCGAGATCGACGCCCGGCGTGCTGGCCGACTGCTCACCGTCCTTCGACGTGGTGCCCACCGCGGGCTGCTCGGCGGCGGCCAGGCCGGGCACGAGCGACGACACGATCTGCAGCGGCGTCACCTGCTCCGTGGCCACCGGACCTCCCGCGGCAGGGTCGTTCGAGGTGGAGGACTCCTCGCTGAGCAACCGGAGCCCGAGGCTGTCGGCCCCGAGGAGCACGTTCAGCACCGAGGCCGATCCGCTCGAGCTCCCGACACCGGGGGCACGGTCGTCGGCGGCGGCCGCGGTCGGCGCCACCGACGCGATCGACAGAGCGGCGACGGCCGCCAGAGCGACGACGGCACGAGTTCGAGCAGAGCCCACGGTGTTTCCCCCAGAGCTAGGTGTGCGAGGCCCGACAAGTCTCTGTGAACTGAGCAGGACCGACCATGGCCCGATGTGACCATTTCTCCTGGCCCGCCGGGATGGCCCGCCTAGGGGCAGGCTCCTGGGCGCGGGTTCGGGAGAGCGCGCAGGCGGCCGCTACCGTCGAACCCCATGTCGTCGTCCAGCGCCCAGTACATCTACACGATGCACAAGGTGAGCCGGTTCCACCCACCGGACAAGGAGGTCCTGAAGGACATCACCTTGTCGTTCTACCCGGGGGCCAAGATCGGCGTCATCGGCTCGAACGGCGCCGGCAAGTCGTCGCTGCTGCGCATCATGGCGGGTCTCGACGACGGCTACACCGGCGAGGCCCGACTCTCGCCCGGCTTCACCGTGGGGATGCTCGAGCAGGAGCCGCACCTCGATGAGACCAAGGACGTGAAGGGCAACGTCATGGACGGTGTCGCCGAGGTGGCGGGGCTGCTCGAGCGCTACGACGCCTGCCTCGCGAAGTACGCCGACCCCGATGCCGACTACGAGAAGATCGGCGCCGAGCAGGCCGAGCTCGAGGCGAAGATCCAGGCCGCCGGCGCCGACGACCTCGATCGCCAGATCGAGATCGCCATGGACGCGCTGCGGCTCCCGCCGGGCGACGCCAACGTCGTCAACCTCTCCGGTGGCGAGAAGCGCCGGGTGGCGCTCTGCCGGCTGCTGCTCTCCCGCCCCGACCTGCTGCTGCTGGACGAGCCCACCAACCACCTCGACGCCGAGTCGGTGGCATGGCTGGAGCAGACCCTGCAGCGCTACCACGGCACCGTCGTGGCCATCACGCACGACCGCTACTTCCTCGACAACGTGGCGCAGTGGATCCTCGAGCTCGAGTTCGGCCGCGGCCACCCCTTCGAGGGCAACTACTCCGGCTGGCTCGAGAAGAAGGAGGCGCAGCTCGCCTCCGAGGAGAAGCAGGAGTCCGCTCGCCGCAAGACGCTCCAGCGAGAGCTCGAGTGGGTGCGCATGGGCACCAAGGCCCGCCAGGCCAAGGGCAAGGCTCGGCTCGCGGCCTACGAGAGGCTCCGCGCCGAGGCCGACGAGGCCGAGGCCCGCGCCGAGAAGCTCCAGATCCAGCTCCCCAACGGGCGCCGGCTCGGCGGCGTGGTGATCGAGGCCGACCACGTGTCGAAGGGCTACGGCGACCGCCTCCTCATAGAGGACCTCACCTTCAAGCTCCCGCCCGCCGGCATCGTCGGCGTGATCGGTCCGAACGGCGCCGGCAAGACGACGCTGTTCCGGATGATCACCGGCGAGGAGAAGCCCGACAGCGGCACCTTCAAGGTGGGCGAGACGGTCGACCTCGCCTACCTCGACCAGAGCCGCGACAGCCTCGTGGGCGACAACACCGTCTACGAGGAGATCACCGGCGGCGCGGAGTTCATGAAGGTGGGCAACCGCGAGGTCAACGGCCGCGCCTACGTCTCCAACTTCAACTTCAAGGGCTCGACCCAGCAGAAGCCGGTGGGCCTGCTCTCCGGTGGCGAGCGCAACCGCGTCCTGCTGGCCAAGATGCTCAAGGAGCCGTCGAACGTGATCCTGCTCGACGAGCCCACCAACGACCTCGACGTCGACACCCTGCGTGCCCTCGAAGAGGCGCTCGAGGCGTTCGCCGGCTGCGCCGTGGTCATCAGCCACGACCGGTGGTTCCTCGACCGCATCTGCACCCACATCCTCGCCTTCGAGGGCAACTCGCAGGTGCGCTGGTTCGAGGGGAACTTCTCCGAGTACGAGGAGTGGCGCCACAAGGAGCTCGGCGCCGAGGCCGACCAGCCCCACCGCATCAAGTACAAGCCGTTGGTGCGGTAGTCGTCCTCGCCCGCCTTCGGCGGGCTGCGGCGAGGTTGCGGCCGCCTTCGGGCGGCCGCTGCCGTTCCGGGCTGCGCCCGGACGGCGTGGGGCTCGGGGATGGCGGAGCCACCCCTCGCGAGGCTCGGCGGCTGCGCCGCCGAACGAGGGGCCGGCGGAGCCGCCCCTCGTGCTCCCCACCAGCCCTACGACCCACGACTCCGGGCACAGACGTGCACCGATTCCGTGCGTTCCCATGCCCAGAACGACGAGAGTGCGGGGACCAGCCCACAGGCGCACCCCGCCCCCGCCGCCGCGCCCTTGGGCTTGGGCTTGGCGGGCTACTGGCCCACGAGCTCCAGGACTCTCGCGGCCATGGCTTCGGGGGTGCCGTCGTCGGGGCGGAGGGTCAGCTCGGGGTGAGTCGGCGGCTCGTAGGGGGCGTCCAGGCCTGTGAAGTGCTGGATCTGACCGGCTCGGGCCAACTTGTAGAGGCCCTTGGGATCGCGCTGCTCGCACAGCTCCAAGGGGGTGTCGACGTAGACCTCGACGAAGGGGAGCCTGGCTTCAGCGTGGATGGCGCGGGCCTCGTCTCGACCGCTGCGGTAGGGGCTGATCAGCGGCACCAGCACCACCACGCCGGCATCCGCCATCAGGCGGGCGACGTGCGCCACCCGCCTGACGTTCTCGGTGCGATCCTCCTCGGAGAAGCCGAGGTCGCCGTTCAGGCCGAGGCGGAGGTTGTCTCCGTCGAGCACGTAGGCAGGGCGACCGGACGCCACCAGCAGCCGCTCGCACGCCGCGGCCACGGTGGACTTGCCGGACCCGGAGAGACCGGTGAGCCATGCGGTCGCGCCCCGCGACGGCCGGTCGCCGCGCGCCACCTCCGTGGCGTGCCAGGTCACGTTGTCCGACACGGGCGACCCGGCCCTAGGGCTCGGTCGGGCCGAGGATCATGCCGGCGCCCACCGTGTTGTTGGTGGTCTCGTCCACGAGGATGAAGCTGCCGGTGTCCCGGTTGCGACGGTACTCGTCGAAGAAGAGCGGCTGCGTGGTGCGCAGCGTGACCCGACCGATCTCGTTCAACGACAGCGTCGGAGCATCGTGGTCGCGGTGAAGCGTGTTGACGTCGAGGCGGTACTGCAGGTCCTTGACCAGAGCGCGCGCCCAGCGGGTCGTGTGCTTGATCGCCAGCTTCGACCCGGGCGCCAACGTGGAGGCCTCACCCATCCAGCACACCATCGCCTCGATGTCCTGGCCCACGTGGGGTTGGTTGCGGACCCGGGCGATCATGTCGCCGCGCGACACGTCGATCTCGTCGGTGAGCCGCACCGTGACAGACATCGGCGCGAAGGCCTCCGTCACCGGACCGTCGGCGGTGTCGATCGCCGCGATGGTGGAGGTGAAGCCCGACGGCAGCACGACGACCTCGTCGCCCGGCTTGAGGACGCCGCCCGCGACCTGGCCCGCGTAGCCCCGGTAGTCGTGGGTGGCGTGGTCGGTCTGGTTCTGTGGGCGGATCACGTACTGCACGGGGAACCGGGCATCGATCAGGTTCCGGTCGGAGGCGATGTGGACCTCTTCGAGGTGGTGCAGCAGCGAGCCGCCCTCGTACCAGCTCATGTTGGCCGAGCGCTCGACCACGTTGTCGCCGTGCAGCGCGGACACCGGGATGAAGCTGAGGTCGCTGACGTCGAGCTTCATGGCGAAGGCGCGGAACTCGGCCTTGATCTCCTCGAAGCGCTCCTCGGACCAGTCGACGAGGTCCATCTTGTTGATGCAGAGGACCAGGTGCGGGATCCCGAGCAGCGACGACAGGAACGCGTGGCGGCGCGACTGCTCGAGCACGCCCTTGCGGGCGTCGACGAGGATCAGCGCCAGGTCGGCGGTGGACGCCCCGGTGACCATGTTGCGCGTGTACTGGATGTGGCCCGGCGTGTCGGCGATGACGAACTTGCGCTTCGGCGTGGCGAAGTAGCGGTAGGCCACGTCGATGGTGATGCCCTGCTCGCGCTCGGCCCGAAGGCCGTCGGTGAGCAGCGCCAGGTCGGTGTGCTCGTCACCGCGCTCGCGGCTCGTGCGCTCCACCGCCTCCAGCTGATCCTCGAAGATCGCCTTCGAGTCGTAGAGGAGCCGCCCGATGAGGGTCGACTTCCCGTCGTCCACCGACCCAGCGGTGGCCAACCTCAGCATCTCAGCCATCAGAAGTAGCCCTCCCGCTTGCGGTCTTCCATGCCGGCTTCGCTGATGCGGTCGTCGGCGCGGGTGGCGCCCCGCTCGGTGAGCCGGGTCGCAGCGACCTCAGCGATGACGGCCTCGAGGGTGGTGGCCGTCGACTCGACCGATCCCGTGCACGTGACGTCGCCGACGGTGCGGAAGCGCACGGAGCGCTCCTCGACCTCGTCGGCGTCGGTGCGGGCGATCAGCGGTGAGTCGGCCATCCACATCCCGTCGCGCAGGAACACCTTGCGCTTGTGGGCGAAGTAGATCGGCGGCAGCGGGATGCCCTCGTCGGCGATGTACTGCCAGATGTCGAGCTCGGTCCAGTTGCTCAGGGGGAAGACCCGGATGTGCTCCCCCGGCGCGGTGCGGCCGTTGTAGAGGCTCCACAGCTCGGGCCGCTGGTTCTTCGGGTCCCACTGGCCGAACTCGTCGCGGAAGCTGAACACGCGCTCCTTGGCCCGGGCCTTCTCCTCGTCGCGCCGAGCGCCGCCGAACACGGCGTCGAACCGGTTCTCCTCGATCCCGCGGAGCAGCGTGGCGGTCTGGATGCGGTTGCGGCTGGCCCGCGGCCCTGAAGGGTCGACCGAGCGGCCGGCGTCGATGTCGTCCTGCACGCTCGCGACGACGAGGCGAGCACCGACCTTCGCGACGATCTCGTCACGGAAGGCGATGATCTCGTCGAAGTTGTGCCCGGTGTCGACGTGCATCACGGGGAACGGCACCCGGGCCGGGGCGAACGCCTTCACGGCGAGGTGCAGCATGACCATCGAGTCCTTGCCGCCCGAGAAGAGCAGGACCGGTCGCTCGAACTCGGCCGCCACCTCCCGGATGATGTGGATGGCCTCCGCCTCGAGAGCACGGAGGTGCGAGAGCTCGTACGTGGTGGTCATGGCGGTGGCAGCGTAAATCCCGACCAAACTGGTAAGCAATCCGGCTGGTGACCGGCTGGTAAGCAGTCAAGGTGACAGATCCCAGCCTGCCAGAGCTTCTCACCGACGCTGACCACGAGCTGGCGGCCCGGGCCGCCACCGCCGCTGGCCGCCTCCTGGTGGAGGTCCGCGCGGAGATGACCGGCGAGCATCCGCTCGACGTCGGCGATGCCGGCGATCGGCGGGCCCAGGAGCTGCTGGCGGCGATCCTCACGGCAGAGGCGCCAGACGACGGGGTCCTCTCCGAGGAGGCTCGGGACGACCTCAGCCGGCTCGCGCGCCGGCGGGTCTGGATCATCGACCCCCTCGACGGCACCCGCGAGTTCCGCGAGCCCGGCCGCTCCGACTGGGCGGTGCACGTCGCCCTGTGCATCGACGG